>NZ_JAFLNG010000003.1 GCF_017427025.1 Streptomyces sp. FH025 | reverse complement strand
GGCACCCCGACGGCCGACCGCCACCTCGGCTACGCCCACGCCTACGCCGAGCAGGCCGCCAACCACGCCCCCGCCACCACCCGGAAGACGCTCACCCTGCCGGGCCCGTTCTGCGACTGGCTGACCGAGACCAGCCAACTGCCGACCGACTTCACCGGCCACGAACGCGATGACCGCCTACTGCTCGCTTACCGCGCCGGCACCGCGCACCGGATCGGCCCCTCCAGCTGGAGCCTGACGATCCCGGCCTACGACCCGATGGCGATGTACCAACTCACTCAAATCGCCAGCCAGTTCGCGGAGCACTGCTCGCCGGACAACGAGACCCACACGCCCGCCCAGGTCCGAGCCGCGGTGGCCCTCAGCACGCGACTGAAAGACCTCGCCGACGACATGCTTCACGCGGCCAACTGACACCCCGCCGGGCCACACCCCGGCCCGGCCTCAACCCCTCCAGGACCACAACCATGTCGCCCTCCAGGCCGCTTCTCGTGCCGATCAGCCCTACGCCCCGCCGACGCACCGATCCAGCCCACGCCTTCCAAGGCGCGCTCCTTCGTGAGGCCGAAGCCCAGCAGGCCCTCGCCGTCACCGCCTACGAACTCCTCGCCACCGAAGTCCGGACCCGAGCCCCCGAGACCGCCGCCATCGAGTTCGAGGCCACCCTCACCTCCGGCCGCATCCACGCCCTGTGGGCGAACCCCCGCGATCACTGGTACCCGACCCCGCCGCTGCTGTGGCGGCGCGCCCCCGCGCTGTCCTCCGAGCCGTCCTGGCTGAAGAAGGCGGACCGACTGCTGCCCGCCGTACTGCTCGGAGCGCACCTGTCGGTCATCGAGCTGGCCGGCCACCGACGCCTCCTCAGCCTTCCGGCCTCGGACGTGGCCGCCGCCCTCGCCTCCCGCATCCGCCGAGCCTTCCCGCAGGCGACCGCGCTCCTGCTCAGCCTCGACGCACGACCCCCAGCCATCACCGTCCAAGTGGCGAACATCGTCGGACCCGACGGCAACTCCCTGCACGCGATCCCCAACGAACACGACTGGGCGGCGCCACCCGCCCAAGCCTGGTGGCGGTTCAACAAGGGCCACGTCATTCGAGCGATCCGCCACCTGTGGGCGCACCCCGAACACCGGGCCCGCCACTTCCAGGCCCAGGGCCACCCCTCCCTGCTGTGGAACCAGGGCCTTCAGGCGCTCGTTCTACCCTCCATCCCGGCCCTGGCCGGGCCCCACCACTCCTGACACCCTGACGGGCCCGTAGAAGGCTTCTACAGGCCCGTCAGGCCACACGAGAGCCAGTAGCCCGCGAGAGACTTCAGCCCGTCCTTCCGCACCGCACTACCCAGCTCATCGAGGAGACGTCCATGCCCAACGAGCCCGAGGTGGTTCACGTGGCCCGCGCCGCGTGGAGCGCAGCCCAGGTTGCCGACCGCGGCTTGGGCGCTCTGCGCCAGACAGTGCTCGATGACCTGATCCGAGACGCCCATTGCAGCCTCGCCGGAACCGGGGACGTCAGCATCACGATCGAGTCCGACGAATGGGACACCGCAGGACGGGCACGCGCAAGGTGCAGCGACCCTCTGTGCGTCGACCTGGCTACCGCGCACCGCGCGGGGCCCTCCGGTCAGCCGTAACGTCCCCAGCGGTGACTGCCCCTCGGCCGCCGCTCCGAAGACCTCAGCCCGCCGGGTAGAAAGGGCGCCGTCTGAGACGGGCCCGCACACCCACGACCACCGCAAGGGGAAGACGCATGCTCAAACCCGCCATCCTGACCAACTACGAGGCCACAGCCGTCCTGTCCACCGCACACACCCTCGGACCCGCCGACGAGGTCCTGGCCCAGCTCGCCATCACCGCCGGCCTGCGGCTGCACGAGATCGCCGACCTCGACGCCAACGACATCACGCTGGAGCACGAAACCGACCACCTCGACAACGACGGCACCGAGCCGGACAGCGACACCGCCGACCTGCACGACGAGAACAACCCGCCGTACCTTCTTCGAATCGGCTTCGGCAAGACCCCGCGGACCATCCCCGTCGCCCAGCCCGCCAACCGTGCCCTCCACACCTGGATGGCCGATCGTCCCGATGCCGCCCCGCTGCTCCCCGGCGCATCGACCCCGGAACAGATCGCCAGCCGCTGGAAGCACGTGCTTCTGAAGGCTGGCGTTCACCGCGCCGAGGGGGAAGGGAGCGTCCTCGAAGCGGGCCGCAACCGGCTCCTCAAGTACCTGCTCGGCCTGGAGGAACGGGGTGCACTGCCCTACGGCTACGCGGCGGCGTACCTCGGCCTGCCCGGCACCGGTCTCCGCGAGCTGCCCTCGCGGTGGTACCACGACGTGATCCGGGCCATCGCGGATCAGCCCCTCGGACAGAACGCCGGAGCACCGGCCGAGGAGGAGTAGGCGAGGGCTGGGGCGAGATCTGCGCCAGCCGAACCAGGGGGCTACCGGGATGAGGCGACGACGGCATCCCGCAGTACCTCGGCAGCGGGCGTCCAGGTGCCCGTACCGTCCAAAGCGCCAGGCCAGTGGGATCAGGTAGCTTGGTTCCTGGTTCGCTCAGGGGGGGTGAAATCCTCGCCCCTCGTGTTGGAAGATCCGAAGCCGTCGAGTTTCTGGCCCAGCATCGGCCCTGGTCACCGTCAGTGGTAGCGGTTCATCCGCCCACCGGGTGGCCAACGCGGGGATGGTGCGGGGATAGAGCGGGGATGAAGCGGGGACGGAACCGCCTGATCCGAGGGCGGACCGAGGTGGACTGGTGTAGACGACAGGCAAGCCGCAACACTGTGTGACCTGCGAAAACGTGGACTGACGTGGACGCAGATGTAACTCGGGGCACTAGCTCAATTGGCAGAGCTGCGGACTTTTAATCCGTAGGTTCAGGGTTCGAGCCCCTGGCGGCCCACCGCCGAGGCCCGGGTCGGACTGGTTCCGACCCGGGCCTCTTCGCGTTCCGCGCGCCGCGGTCTCAGACCGCCTCCTCCGCCGCCCCGGAGTCGACGACGGCGAGGTGGCGGGAGGGGTCGAGCGGGGCGTTCGCCAGCAGTTGGAAGCGGCCGTCCGGGCCGCAGCCGGCGGAGAGGGTGCCGCCGATCGCGGCCAGCCGCTGTTCCATGTTGCGCAGACCGCTGCCGCTGTTCGGGCAGGTGTCCCGGTAGCGGGCGTCCACCCCGTCGTTGATCACGCACAGCCGTGCCCAGCCGTGCTGGGCCACCGCCTCGATCCGGCAGGTGGTGGCCTTGGAGTGCCGGAGCACGTTGGTGACGGCCTCCCGGAGGATGGTCGCGAGCACACCGTCGACCTGAGGGTTCAGCTCGCCGAGGGAGGCCTCGATCTCCAGCTTCAGCTCGGCCGAGCCGAGCACCGAGCTGACCGAGGAGATCTCCTGCTCCAGCGACATGTCGCGGACGCCGCGCGCGACCATCCGGACGTCGGACAGCGACTGCCGGGAGAGCGTCAGCACCTCGGCGGTCTCCTCCATCGCCCGGCGCGGGTTGTTCGGGATGAGCCGGTGGATCAGCTCGCTCTTCAGGGTGATGGCGGAAAGGCTGTAGCCGAGGACGTCGTGCAGGTCCCGGGCGAACCGCAGCCGTTCGTTGGCGACGGCCATCCGGGCCAGTTCACCGCGGGCCGCGTGTACTTCGTGCACCATGCAGGCCAGCCGGGTCAGGCCGAAGACGGCGATGCCGCAGAGCATGGTGGATTCGGCCATGTAGACGCATTCCAGCAGTCCCTTCCCGTCCAGGACAGGATTGACCAGCATGCTGAGCACGATCAGGCCGAACAGCGGCCAGGCCTTTCTGGCCGGGACGAGGAGCAGGACCGATGCGCCGAGGAATCCCGCCATCGAACCCCAGTTGGCGTGGAAGAGGACGATCGGCAGATAGGTGAGCACCGCCTGGGCGCCCAGGGTGGCGGCCTTCAGCCGGGTCGGTGCCCGGTCGGCGCCGGTGGCCGAGTGGCGCAGCTGGATGGCGGCGATCAGCAGCATGATGCCGATGCCGAGGGCCTCGACCGGGCCGCTCAGGCCCAGCGCCAGGATGTTCAGGAAGGTGATCAGCAGGAAGCTGGCCAGTGTCACCAGCAGGACGCCCCGGGCCAGTCGCGGTGCCAGGACGTCGACGCCGCCGATCCCGGCCCCGTTTTCGGTGCCGTTCGCCGGCCCGCCCCCCGGTCTTCCACCGGCTTCAGCCCCCCCTGCTTCGGGAGCTTCACCGGGGCCGCGCTCATACAGTTCCGCCAACCGCCGTCTCATGCCGTTCCCCCCACAGGCCGCCCCCGGTCGTGTCGCGCCAGATCATAGGGCACGATCCTGAGCGCGTCCGGTGATGTCCTCGAACATCAACACCATGTGAACACAAGTGGGTTGGCACTGGGGGAAGATCGTCCACGAACGCCTTCGGGGGTCGGCCGGAAATCGGCCGACCCCTCGTCGGTGCGATGCGGGTGCGATGCGGTGCGGTCAGGAGTCGGCGCGGAAGCAGATGAAGACGGGTTCGGCGTCGAGGCCGTCATACAGGTGCTCGATCAGCAGCGTCGGCTGGGCACCGGCCCCCGCCTGCTCGCGGACGTCCTCGGACCAGAAGGAGGGGGTGCGCAGAGCGTCGATCACTGGGGCTTCCTCTCGGATGCGGCGGTTCAGCCGGTTCGGGGCGTCGATCCTGTCGACACCGAGGATTCTTCCGGCGGCCGGTGTTCCCCGGACAGTGCCCTCATCACCCCCCTCCTATGAATCCCTCATGCCGGTGTTCGAAACCCGCCCTCCAGATCAGCTCAAGCACGCCGGTGCACCGTGGGGCCTCCGAAGAACCGGAAGCGCGAGGGGGTGACCGGCATGCCGACCGCGATCGAGAACGCGGGGGCGGAGCCGAGCAGGGACCGACGGGCCGAGACCCGGTCCCGGATCTCGGCCGTCGACCGGGCGTTCGGCGTCCCATGGGACGCCGACAATCCGGTGGGCCTGGCGGCGGTGCTGGCGGCCGACGAGGCGGGAGCCACGGTGCCGGAGGCGTTGAAGCGGTACGACGGGCTCGGGCTCAACGCCGACTTCGTGCCCCGCGAACTGGGCGGCACGCTGGACGGGTTCGACGCCACGGGGGCGGTCTTCCGGCCGGTGTTCCGCCGGGACGCCCGGCTGGCCACGATCGGCGGGCTCTCCTCGCTGATCGTCGCCACCGTCGCCTGGACGGCCGGCACCCCGGCGCAGCGGCGGCGGGTCGCCCGGGCGCTGCTCGCGGGCGACCGGCTGGCCATCGCCTGCCACCACCTGGAGCACGCCAACATCTTCTTCGAGGAGGAGTTCCGGGCCACCCGGGACGGCAGCGGCTTCCGGCTGTCCGGCCGCAAGCCGGCGATCAGCAACCTGGACCGCGCCGCGCTCGTCCTCGCGTACGCCTCGGTCGACGACGACGGAAGCGACGGAAGCGACGGTGGCGACGGAAGCGGCGGTGGCGACGGAAGCGGCCCCGCCGCCCGCCCCGACGACCCGCACGGGCAGGGCAGCCACTCGCTCTTCCTGATCGACCGCACCGAGTTGGACGACGACTGGCACCGCCGGCTCAGCGGCGGCTTCGCCGTCTCCATCCGCCAGCACCTGGTCGGAATGGAACTCGACGACTGCCCCGTCCCGGCGGAGGCCCTGGTCGGCCGCTGGGGCGAGGGCATGACCGTCGGCGCCGCCGCGTACCCGCTGATCAACGCGACCATCGCGTCGATGCTGGTCGGCCTGGGCGACACCGCGCTGCGCTGCACCATGCGGTTCTTCCTCGACCTCGGCCCCGGCGGCCCCAAGCGGCTGAAGGGCCGGCAGATCCGCTCCTCGCTGGCCGGCTCCTTCGTGGACCTGCTGGTCTCGGACTGCCTGGCGCTGGCCGGCACCCGCTCGCCGCACCTGCTGCCGGACGAGTGCGACGTGCTGACCGCCGCCGCCAAGTACCTGGTGCCGAAGCTGCTCAGCGAGAGCATGCACCACCAGTCGGCGATCCTCGGCGGCGCCTTCCACACCGGCGACCCGCACTACGCGGTGCTGCGCAAGCACCTGCGCGACCTGGAGTCGACCAGCTTCGGCCACGTCGGCAGCGCCGTGTGCCAGACCGCGATGGTGCCCTACCTGCCGCTGCTGGCCGCCGACCCGCTGGCCAGGACGGCGCAGCCGCTGCCCGAACTGTTCCGGCCCGACCTGCCCGTCCCGGACATCGACCCGGAGCGGCTGGCCCGCTTCGGCGGCGCCGACCGGCTCTGGGGGCTGCTCGACCGGGCGGTGGCCGGCGGGGAGTTCGCCGCCTCGAACGTCCACGGCGCCCCGGCCGACGGCGCGCTCCGGGAGACCCTCGACCAGCAGGCGCGCCGGTTCGCCGCCGAGGCGGAGGAACTGCTGGCCAGGGCCGCCACCCTCGGCGACCTGCCGGAGGGCCCGGCCGGCGACGCCCGGGCGTTCCCGCTCACCGAGCGCTACGCGCTGATGCTGGCCGCGGCCTGCTGCCTCGGCGTCTGGCAGGAGGCTGACGGCGGCTTCCTGGCCGAGCCGGACTGGCTGGTGCTGGCCTTCGACCGGATCCTGCGCCGGATCGGCCGCCCCGGCCCGGCCGTCCCGGCCGAGGCCCAGGACCGGGTGCTGGCGGAGCTCGAACGCCGCTACGCCGAGCGGGCCGGATTCGACCTTTACGAAGCCGAGTTGGCCGGGTGAGCGGAGGCAGTGCGATGAGACCCGCCGATCCCGGCGCCGCCGTCCGGCCGCTGCCGCCCGTCCACCTGGTGGCCGGGCCGGAAGGGCCGTGGGAGGCGCTCGCGGAGGACCTGCGGACCGGGGGCGTCGGCCTGCTCCAGGCCTCGCTCAGCCGCTGGGAGCGCGAGCAGCCGGCCGGACCGCGGCTGCGCGAACTCCTCGGCCCGGACTGGGACCAGTACCAGGAGTCCAGGAGCCCGGCCGTCCGCAACCGCTTCGCGGCCTCCCGGGTGCTGCTGCGCTGCGCCGTCGCGACCGCCCTCAAGGTCAGCCCCGGGCACGTGGAGTTCGGCTACCACATCAGCGGACGCCCGTACGTGCGCGGCTTCGACCAGGTGGACATCAGCATGAGCCACTCGGCCGACCTCCTGCTGATCGGGCTGACCTCGCTCGGCCGGATCGGCGTGGACGTGGAACCGGCCGAACGGGCGCCCTCCATCGCCGAGTTGGACCGACACATCTGCACCCGGGCCGAGCTCGCCGCACTCGTCGGGCGGCCCGAGGAGGAGTACCAGCGGGCGCTGCTGCGCACCTGGGTGCTCAAGGAGGCGTACACCAAGGCGCTCGGCCAGGGGATGTACTTCCCCTTCACCGAGTTTGGCTTCCAACTGACGGAGGGCGGTGCCGAGTTGCGCACCGTCGAGGGCCGGCCGGTGAACGAGCCGTCCTGGAGCTTCCACTGCCTGCCGCTGGCGGACGGCTGCCAGGGGGCGGTCGCGCTCCAGGAGCAGCACGTCGGCTCGGTGCGCGACACCCGGGCGGCGACGGCGGTGGACCGCCGGACCGCACTGGCGATCTGGGGCCGTCGAACTCCCGTGCCGGGCCTGGACGGTTGACCCGTCTGGCTCAAGTCCCGCCCGAGCGGCCGACGTCAGGCTTGCTGGGGTCGGATGACCTGTATTCCCCCAGGAGGAGATCCCCGTGGCACAGAGGAAAGGCATCGCCGCCGCGATCGGCGGCTGGAGCGTACGACACCGATGGGCGGCCGTCATCGCGTGGTTGGCCTTCGTCGTCCTGGCCTCGATGGGCGGTGCGACCGGCTCCGTCCAGAGCAACGACGTCGACAACGGGGTGGGTGAGTCCGGCCGGGCCGCGCAGATCCTGGCCGACGCCGGCATCCCGTCGCCCGCGCAGGAGCTGGTCCTGCTGACCAGCGACTCCAGCACGGCGGACAGCCCGGAGTTCAAGAGCGCCGTCTCGGACGTGATCACGGCGATCCAGGGCACCGGCAAGACCATCGAGGTCAAGTCCCCATACGACAGCGGCGCCGTGGCCAAGGACAACCACGCCGCGCTGGTCAACTACACCATGTCCGGCGAGCGGCTGGACGCGGCCAAGGAGATCCCGGCCGTCCTGGACGCGGTCAAGGCCGTGGGCGCCAAGCACCAGGGCGTCAGCTTCGAGACGTACGGCCAGGCCACCGCGCAGGACGCGATGACCGGCATCTTCAACACCGACCTGGCGAAGGCCGAGTGGGCGGCCGTCCCGCTGGCGCTCGGCATCCTGCTGGTCGCCTTCGGCGCGCTGCTGGCCAGCGTCATCCCGGTGGTCCTGGCGCTCACCGCGACCGCCGCGGCGTACGGCCTGCTCGCGCTCACCACCCACGCGGTGCCGACCGACCTCAACGCCAACGTCGTGCTGATGCTGGTCGGCCTGGCCGTCGGCGTCGACTACAGCCTCTTCTACCTGCGCCGCGCGCGTGAGGAGCGGGCCGCCGGGCGGGACAACATCACCGCGCTGTCCATCGCCGCCGCCACCTCGGGCCGCGCCGTCGTGGTCTCCGGCCTGACCGTGGTGGCCGCCATGGCGGGCATGTTCCTCACCGGCATCGCCACCTTCAAGGCGATGGGCGTCGCGTCGATCGCCGCCGTCGTGGTCGCCGTGGCCGGCTCGGTCACCGTGCTCCCGGCGCTGCTGTCGCTGCTCGGCGACCGGGTCGAGAAGGGCCGGATCCCGTTCATCGCCAAGCGCCGCGCCGCCGCCAACGGCGAGAACCGCTTCTGGGGCGCGCTGACCGCCCGGGTGCTGCGCTTCCCGCTGGCCTCCGCGCTGGTCGCGGTGCTGGCCCTGGCGCTGCTCGCGATCCCGGTCACCCACATCAAGACCGCGATGCCGGGCGTCGCCCAGGACCTCGACCCGAAGGCCCCGCTGGCGCAGGCCGCGATCCACCTGGACGAGCGCTTCCCGGGCAACTCCGCGATGGCCAGGGTCGTCGTCGACACCAAGGGCGCGGACCAGGGGGCCGTCACCGCGGCGGTCGCCGACTTCAAGACCCAGGCCGTGGCCAGCGGCAAGCTGTTCGACCCGATCACCGTCACCGACCACCAGGGCACCGGCGTCCTCGTCCTGGACGTCCCGATCGCCGGAACCGGCACCGACAAGGCCAGCCTGGAGGCGCTGGACAGCCTGCGCGGCTCGGTCCTGCCGCACACCCTCCGCTCGGTCTCCGGCGTGGAGGCCGCGGTCACCGGTCCGACCGCCCAGTCGGTGGACTTCAACGCCCAGCTCTCCAAGTCCGTCTTCCCGGTGCTGGCGTTCGTCCTGGTCCTCGCCTTCCTGCTGATGATCGCCATGTTCCGCTCGCTGACCATCGCCATCACGGCGATGGTGCTCAACCTGCTCTCGGTGGGCGCCGCCTACGGCGTGCTGGTGCTGGTCTTCCAGGACGGCTTCGCGCTGAAGGCGATCGGCGGTCACAGCGAGGGCCCGATCGCCTCCTGGCTGCCGCTGTTCCTCTTCGTGATCCTCTTCGGCCTCTCGATGGACTACCACGTCTTCGTGGTCTCCCGGATCCGCGAGATCCACGACCGGGGCGCCGACACCAGGACCGCGATCGCCGAGGGCCTGAAGTCCACCGCGGGCGTCATCTCGGCCGCGGCGCTGATCATGGTCGGGGTGTTCGCGATCTTCGGCACCCTCTCGGTGCAGTCGATCAAGGAGATGGGCTTCGGCCTCGCCGTCGCCGTCCTGCTGGACGCCACCGTCATCCGCGGCCTGCTGCTGCCGGCCGTGATGGCCCTGCTCGGCGAGTCCAACTGGTACCTGCCGCGCTGGCTGGCCTGGCTGCCGGACCTCTCGGAGTCGACGCCGGCCGACGAGGACGGGGCCCCGAGCCGCCCGACCGCCGTCACCCCGGTGCCGGCCCACGCGGTGGCCGGCCTCTCCCGGGAGACGGTGTGAGCACCGGACCGGCGAAGGGGATCCTCGACACCATCGGCCGCACACCGCTGGTCGAACTGGACGGACTGATGCGCGGCTCCGGCTTCCGGGTCTTCGCCAAGGTCGAACGGTTCAACCCGGGCGGCAGCATCAAGGACCGCTCCGGACTCAACATGCTGCTCGGCAAGATCCGCTCCGGCGAGCTGATCCCCGGCCTGTCCGTCGTGGTGGAGTCCAGCTCCGGCAACCTCGCCATCGGCATGGCCCAGATCTGCCGCTACTTCGGCCTCCAGTTCATCTGCGTGGTGGACGCCAAGACCACCACGCAGAACCTGGCCATCCTGCGGGCGTACGGCGCGACCATCGAGATGGTCTCCGTCCCCGAGCCGGACGGCGAGTACCTGCCGGCCCGGATCCGCCGGGTCAAGGAGCTGCTCGCCGCCAACCCGTACGCCTACAGCCCCAACCAGTACGCCAACCCGCTGAACCCGGCCGCCCACGAGGAGACCATGCGGGAGGTGGTCGACGCGCTGGACGGCGAGGTCGACTACCTCTTCAGCCCCGCCTCCACCTGCGGCACCATGACCGGCGCCGGCGCCTACATCCGCAAGCACGGCCTGTCCACCAAGCTGGTCGCGGTTGACGCCGTCGGCAGCGTGCTCTTCGGGGACGCCTCGGCGAAGCGGCTGATCCCCGGCCATGGCGCCTCCATCGTGCCCCCGCTGCTCGACCGGAGCCTGCCGGACGAGGTGGTCCACGTCTCCGACCTGGAGTGCGTGGTCGGCTGCCGCCGGCTGGTCGCCACCGAGGCGATCCTGGCCGGCGGCTCCTCGGGGGCGGCGGTCTCCGCGCTCGCCAGGATCAAGGACCGGATCGAGCCCGGCGCCAACTGCGTGCTGGTCTTCCCGGACGGCGGCGACCGCTACCTCGACACCATCTACTCGGACGAATGGGTGCACCGGAACTTCGGAGAGGTCTCCCACCTGTGGGAGGCCCCGGACACCACGGGCACCACGGACACGGCAGGAGCTGTACGTTGCTGATCATCGGGCACGACGAGGTCCGTGACATCCTCGCCCACCGCGAGAAGGAGGTCCTGGAGGCGGTCCGCGCCGCCTACGCGCTGCACGACGAGGGCCGCACCGCCCTTCCCCACTCGGTGTTCCTGCGCTTCCCCGAGCAGCCGAGCGACCGGATCATCGGCCTGCCGGCCTTCCTGGACGGCGACGGTGAAGGCGACGGCGAGGACGCCGCCGTGGCCGGCTTCAAGTGGGTCTCCTCCTTCCCGGGCAACCTCGCCGCCGGGCTGCCCCGCGCCAGCGCGGCGATCGTGCTCAACTCGCTGGCCACCGGCCGTCCGGAGGCCCTGATCGAGGGCTCGCTGATCTCGGCGACCCGCACCGGCGCGAGCGCCGCGCTCGCCGCGAGCGTGCTGCTGGAGAACGGAGAGGCGGAGAGCGTCGGCCTGATCGGGCTCGGCCCGATCAACCTCCAGGTGCTGAAGTACCTGTCGGTGGCCGTCCCCTCGCTGCGCTCCGCGGTGCTGTACGACCTGAGCCCGGAGCGGGCCGCCGCCTTCGCCGAGCGCGCCGCCGAGGTCGCGCCCGGCCTGAGCGTCACCGTCGCCGACTCGGCGGCCGAGGCGCTCGCCGGCCGGCCGCTGGTGTCGATCGCCACCACCGCCGCCAAGCCGCACATGGACCTGCGGCTCTGCGACCCCGGCACGGTGGTGCTGCACGTGTCGCTGCGGGACATCGTCCCCGAGGCGATCGTGGCGCACCACAACGTCGTCGACGACACCGACCACGTCTGCCGCGAGCAGACCTCGCTGCACCTGACCGAACAGCTCGTCGGCGACCGCGCGTTCGTCGACGCCGAGATCGGCGCCCTGGTCCGCGGCGCCGCCGAGTTCCGCCGGGACCCGGAGAAGGTCATCGTCTTCTCCCCGTTCGGGCTCGGTGTGCTCGACCTGGCGCTGGCCCGGCTGGTCCGGTCCACCGCCGTCCGCGAGCGGCGCGGACTGACCGCGGAAGGCTTCCTGCCGACCGCGGAGTGAACTCCCGAGCCCCGCCTCGGACCGGCCCGCGGGCCCCACACCGCCGGGCCGCCACCACCCGCCCCGTTCCACGAATCCGTTCCACGCATCCGTTCCACGAAATGGCTGGAGAACCATGCTTGTCACCGAGATACCGGGCGCCCTCCCGGCCGTCATCGAGGCCGACGGGGGCACCACCGTCCCCGAGCTGATCGCCGCCGAGCGGGACAGGATCCGCGAACTGATCACCGAGTCGGGCGCGGTGCTGTTCCGCGGCTTCAAGGAGGGCGGCGTGGACAACCTCGACGCCTCCGTGCGCGCGCTGTCCGGCGCCCCGCTGCACTACAGCGAGCGCTCCTCGCCGCGCACGAACATCAAGGGCCAGGTGTACACCTCCACCGAGTACCCCAACACCGAGGAGATCTTCCTGCACAACGAGTGCTCGTACCAGCTCAGTTGGCCCGGCCTGGTGTACTTCACCTGCCTCGCCGAGGCCACCGAGCAGGGTGCCACCCCGCTGGCCGACGTCCGCAAGGTCTACCAGGCGATCGACCCGTCGGTGCGCGAGGAGTTCGAGCGCCGCGGCTGGATGTACGTGCGCAACTTCCTCGGCCAGGACATGGGCGGCACGTGGCAGTACTACTACGACACCAAGGACCGCGCCGAGGTCGAGCGCTACTGCGCGGGCCAGGACATCGGGGTGGAGTGGCTCGGCGAGGACGGGCTGCACACCCGGGCGGTCCGCCAGGCCGTCCACCGCCACCCCGTCACCGGGGAGAAGGTCTGGTTCAACCACGCCACGTTCTTCCACGTGACCACGCTCCCGGCCGAGTACAGCGCGGGCCTGCGCGAGATGTACGACGAGGACGAGCTGCCCAGCAACACCTACTACGGCGACGGCGGCGTGATCCCGGACGACGTGATCGCCCACCTCCAGCAGGCCTACCGCTCCGCCTGGACCCGCTACGACTGGCGGCAGGGCGACCTGCTGGTCATCGACAACATGCTGACCGCGCACGGCCGCGAGCCGTTCGCCGGCCCCCGGAAGATCGCGATCGCGATGGCCGAGGCGTCGAACGGCGCGGGGAGCATCGCCCGTGACTGACGTCGTCAGCGGGCGGTCGGCCCGCCTCGCCGGACTTCCGGCGCGGGCGGGCCGGCTGAGCGTCCGCCACACCACCGCCGCCGACCTGGCCGCCTGCACCCGCTTCGAGTCCGACCGCACCGCCGCCCACTGGCTCGGCGTCAAGGGCCTCGACTGGCACGAGCGGGCGCTCGCCGACCCGGACCAGGAGCACCTGTACGCCGAGGCGGGCGGCGAGTCGGCCGGCTTCGTGGTGCTCGCCGGGCTCGCGTTCGGCGGCGGCCACGTCGAGCTGCGCCGGATCGTGCTGGCGCCCGGCTTCCAGGGCTTCGGCCTGGGCCGGGAGCTGTTCCGCGCCGCGGTCGACCGGGCCTTCGAGGCGCACGGGGCCGACCGGGTCTGGCTGGACGTACGGCCGCACAACTTCCGCGCCAGGTCCCTCTACCTCTCGGAGGGATTCACCGCCAACGGCATGATCCCGGGCCCGCCGGAGGACCCGGACGAGCTGCTCCTCATGGTGCGCGACCGGGCCTGAGACCGGGCCTGAGACCGGGCCCGGACACACTCCAGGGGCGTGAGCACAGGCTCACGCCCCTGAGGTGTGCCCGGAGCGCCCGGCTCAGCCCGTGGTGTCCTCGGCGAACCCGGCGCCGTCCGGCCCGGCGACCACCAGCATTCCGGCCGCGACCAGGTAGCGCAGCACCCCGAGCACGACCACCGAGGGGATCGACCGCGCGGCCGAGGCGGCCGAGGCCTTCGAGGGCAGCGCCGCCCTGGCCAGCGAGCCGAGCGCGTACAGCGCCTCCGGCCGGTGCAGCTCGACCCGGTACGGGGCCCGCGGGGACTCCAGCAGGAAGTCGGTGCCGTCGGTGCGTAAGACGGCGAACCGGGACAGCCGCAGCGGGGCCTCCGGCAGGATCGGAGACGGCCGGAACGACGAGCCCCGCTCGGTCGGCACCACCGACAGCAGCACCCGGAAGCCGTCCACCGCGAGCGAGTGGATCACCAGGTCGCCCAGCGCGGCCAACACCCGTTCGGCCTCGGCGAGTTCCTCCTCCGGCCAGGGGCCGGCGTCGAGCACGTTCTCCAGCAGGACCGGCCCCAGGCTCATCCGCCAGAGCAGCTCGCGCACGAGTCTGCCCGCACCCCGCACCCGGACCTCGCCGCCGCCGGGCGTGCGGACGCGCAGTCCGTCGGGGCCGGAGTCGAGGACGACGTCCTCGCGGAGGGAGCGGAGGTCCTGAATCACCGTCGCGTGAACGTCCGTCGAGTGCGGAACAGGCATGGTGGGGGGTCCTAGCGTCGAGGGGACGGTCCAGCTTGCCGCGCCGGTACCCACACGCACCAGTGACGGATTCATACCGTCGACCGTGAACCGTTCCTATGCGCAGTCGTGAGCCGCTACCTGGGCCTTCGCACCGCCTTCGACCAGACTCGGGGCCTAGTCGGGCTCCCCTGGAGGGGAGGCCCACGACCGTTTCCCGCAAGGAGACTTCGGCATGGACATCAAACTCCTGGGCCAGCTGTCGGCCCACCTCAACCAGCGCTCGGTGGTGCCGAGCGCGGCGAAGCCCCGCCAGATCCTGGCGCTGCTGGCGCTCAACGCCGGCCGCGTCGTGCCCGTCCGGACGATCTGCGAGGAACTGTGGGGCGACCACGCCCCGCGCAGCGCCTCCACCACGCTCCAGACCTACATCCTCCAGCTGCGCGGCCGGATCACCGCGGCGCTCGGCGCCGACCCCCGGCACGCCAAGAGCATCCTGGTGACCAGGCACGGCGGCTACGCCCTGGAGGTCGCGCCCGACCGCGTCGACGTCCACGAGTTCCGCCAGCTCGCCCGCAGCGCGCGGGGTGCGTACGACGCGGGGGACGTACGCACCGCCGCCGCCCTGTACGACAGCGCGCTGGCGCTGTGGCAGGGATCGGCGCTGATGGACGTCCAGATCGGCCGGGCGCTGGAGCTGGAGGCCTCGGCGCTGGAGCAGGAGCGCGCCGCCGCGCTGGAGCAGCGGATCGGCGCCGACCTCGAACTGGGCCGCCACACCGAGCTGCTGGGCGAGCTGTTCACCCTCGTCGCCCGGCACCCGATGCACGAGAACCTGTGCGCCCAGCTGATGACCGCGCTCTACCGGGCCGGACACACCGGAAGGGCGCTGGAGTCCTTCCAGCGCCTTCGGCACGTGCTCGTGTCGGAGTTGGGGGTCGAGCCCTCGGCCCGGCTGCGGCGGCTCCAGCAGGCGATCCTGGCCGGCGATCCGGCCCTGGACCTGCCCTTCTCGGGCGAGCTGGTCCCGGGCCGGGTGCCGCAGGCGGTCTGAGCTGTCGCAGGCGGTCTGAGCCTCAGGGGCGCTCCCGGTCAGCCCAGGGCCCGGCCGAGCAGCATCAGCAGCGCGGACGCGAAGAACAGGATTCCGGTGTTGAGCAGCATGCCCCGGTTGCCGCGGCGCAGCTGGATCCCCAGCATCACCCCGGTGAAACCGGTCAGGTACGTGCCGGCCGCCACCGCCCAGCCCGGCTCCCAGAACCCGGCGACCGCTCCCGCCACGCTCGCGGCGCTGAGCGATCCGAGGGCCAGGGTCAGCCGACGGCTCGGGCGGTGGCCGGTCACGGCCTGGAACTGGTCGAGCTGGGCCGGCATGTGGGTGAGCATGCCGAGGGCCTGGAGCGAGAATTCGAGGATGACGAGGGACGATGCGACGGTGGCGACGACGTTCACGGGGGAAAACTCCTTCGGGACGGCCGTTCCGGGGCCGGGACAGACTGCGGTGAATCGGGACGGATCGCTACGGCGGACGTGATATTTGGCGTGCCGGTCACCCGACGGCGGCTCCGTCGAGTTACCATCGGCTGCCCTTTGTGAGGGTGTCTCACCAATTCGGGCGCAGGGGGAGCCGCAAGTGATCACTGTTGTGCTGGCCGAGGACATGCACATGATCCGAGGTGCGCTGGTGGCGTTGCTTGGTTTCGAGATGGACATCGACGTGGCCGCCGAGGTCGACCACGGGGACGACATCCTCCCGGCGGTGCTCAAGCACCGTCCGAACGTCGCGGTCCTCGACATCGACATGCCGGGCACCGACGGACTGACCGCGGCGGGCCTGATCCACCAGAAGCTGCCGAGCTGCCGCACGCTGATCCTGACCAGCCTCGGTAGACCGGGCAACCTCCGCCGTGCGCTGGAGGCACACGTCTCGGGCTTCATCCTCAAGGACGCCCCGCCGGCCCGGCTGGCCGACGCGATCCGCCGGGTCTCGCTGGGCGAGCGGGTGATCGACCGCCAGCTGGCCTTCGCCGCCTGGGACACCGCGAGCAACCCGCTGACCGCGCGGGAGACCGAAGTGCTCAAACTGGCCGCCGAAGGCGCCGAGGCCGACGAGATCGCCTCCCGGCTGTTCCTGTCGGTCGGCACGGTGCGCAACTACCTGACGACCATCGTCACCAAGCTCGGCGGCCGCAACCGGGTGGACGCGGTGCGGATCGCCCGCGAGCAGGGCTGGATCTGACACCGCGACGCGGCCCGCCGCGACGTGACACACCGCGACGTTGTCCGCCGCGATCACGCCGTCTCCCACAGGTCCTGCTCCAACGCCCGTTCCAGCGGCGTCAGTTCCTGTTCCGGGCAGAGTCGCTCGGGGTGCCCCGGCGCGACGTCGGCCAGTGGCCAGCGCGGCGGGGGCGGGGGCTCCGGCCTCGGTGGTGGCACCACCGAAACGGCCAGGGCGGCGTCGATGGCCGCCGGGTGGAACACCCACAGGCTCCCGAACAGCGCCAGCACACGATAGCCCGCGCGCAGAGCGATCCGTAAGAACGGGACTCGGGCACGAGAAGACATGCGCGACCTCCTCCAACTAGGTCGGTACTTCCTCCCCCGAATGGTGGGCGCCGGACCTCGTGGACGCCTTGAGTCAAGTGAAGTTCTCACGGTGTGCCAGTGATTGCCGCACTGTCTGCCGCGACCCCGGATCTCAAGAATTCCTCGAGACGGAGTCGGGCACGCGCAGGAGGGGGTCCTGGTGGCCATCGGGGGAGACGCTATGACACAGCTGACGGGGGACGAGCTGACGGGCGACGACGGGTTGCTCATCGGCTTCAAGGCGCACCTGCACACCACCGTGGTGCCGGGGGAGGGCGCCTTCCTGGTGTCCGAGCGCGGGATCACCGCGCTGCGCGGGACGCACGCCGAGGTCCTGGCGCCGCTGCTGGACGGCACCCGGAGCATCCCGGAGGTGCTGCGCGAGGCCGCGCCGCTGCTGAGCGAGGAGCAGGCCGTCGACTCGCTGCGCCGGCTCGCCGCCGCCGGACTGCTGCGGGCCCGCTCCGCCGACGGCCGGTCCGCCGACGGGCCGACGGCCGCGGACCCGGCCTCACGGGCGTACTGGGACCTGTCCGGACTGGACTGCGAGAGCGCCACCGAGCGGCTGACCCGCTCCTCGGTGCGGATCGTCAACCTCTCCGGACAGGACCCGCAGCCGCTCGCGGCGGCCTGCGCGGCCTCCGGCCTGACCGTCGGCACCGGCGAGGCCGACCTGTCCCTGGTGATCTGCGACGACTACCTCTCCCCGCTGCTGCGCGAGGTGGACGCCGCCCACCGCGAGAGCGGGCGCTCCTGGCTGCTGTGCCGGCCGTTCGCCGCCGAGCCGTGGGTCGGCCCGCTGTTCCGGCCCGGGGACGACTCGCCCTGCTGGTCCTGCCTGGCCGTGCGGCTCGGGCAGCACCGGGGCAGCGAGTCCACCGTCCAGGAGCGGCTCGGCCTGGACCGGCCGTTGCGCGGCCCGGAGGCCTCCCTCCCGGCCAGCCGGGCGATGGCCCTCAACACCATGGTGATGGAGGCCGCCAAGTGGCTGGCCGGCATCCGCTACCCGGGGCAGAGCGCGGTGCACACCCTGGACACCGTCACGCTCCGGCTGACCGCGCACCCGGTGCGCCGCCGCCCCCAGTGCGTGGACTGCGGGGACCCGGGCCTGGGTACCGCGATGGCCCGCGCCCCGTTCGTCCCCGCCCAGCGCACCAAGGCCGCCGAACAGGGCACCGGCCACCGGGCGCTGACCCACGACCAGATGCTGGACCGCTACGGGCACCTGATCAGCCCGGTCACCGGCATCGTCAAGGAGGTCCGGCGCGACCCGCGCAGCCCCGGGTTCATCCAGTCCTACGTCTCCGGCAGCAACATCGCGATGGGGGCGCACACCCTCGCCGGGCTGCGCACCGGCCTGCGCACGCTCAGCGGCGGCAAGGGCACCACCGACGCAGAGGCCAAGACCAGCGCGCTCGGCGAGGCGGTGGAGCGCTACTGCGGCACCCGGCAGGGCGACGAGCCGGTGGTCCTCGCCCCGTACAGCTCGCTCGGCCCGGAGGCCGTCCACCCCAACGCCGTCCAGCTGTACGACGAGCGGCAGTTCGCCGAGCGGGAGCGGTGGAACGCCCGCCACTCGGCCTTCCAGTACGTGCCGCCCCGCTTCGACGAGGACCGGCCGGTGGAGTGGAGCCCGGTCTGGTCGCTCACCGAGCAGCGCAGCCGCCTGCTGCCGACCTGCCTCCTCTATTACCCCTCCCACCGCGGCACCGGCCCGGCGGAGGCGCTGCGCGCCGACTCCAACGGCAACGCGGCCGGCGCCAGCGCCGAGGACGCCGTGCTGCAGGGCTTCCTGGAACTCGTCGAGCGGGACGCGGTCGCGCTCTGGTGGTACAACCGCACCCGCCAGCCGCTGGTCGACCTGGACGCCTTCGCGGAGCCGTACCTGGAGCGGCTGACGGACGGCTGCCGACGGCTCGCCCGCGAGGTGTGGGCCCTGGACCTGACCTCCGACCTGGGCATCCCCGTGTTCGCGGTGCTCTCCAGACGGACCGACAAGCCCGCCGAGGACATCGTCTTCGGCTTCGGCGCCCACCACGACCCGCGGGTCGCGCTGCGCCGCGCCGCCACCGAGATGGCCCAACTGCTGCCCGCCGCCTGCGACGCCCGCGCGGACGGCACCGGCTACCGCTCCGACGACCCGGAGGCCCGCGCCTGGTGGCGCTCGGCGACCGTCGCCAACCAGCCCTACCTGACGGGCGATCCGCTGGTCCCGGCCCGCCGCCCCGCCGACTGGAACTACCGGCGCAGCAGCGACCTCGGCCAGGACGTCACCGCCGCCGCCGACCTGCTCCGCGCGCACGGCCTGGACCTGCTGGTGCTCAACCAGAGCCGCCCCGACGTCGGCCTGCCGGTGGTGCGGGTGGTCGTCCCCGGCCTGCGGCACTTCTGGGCGCGCTTCGCCCCGGGGCGGCTGTTCGACGTGCCGGTCGCGCTCGGCCGGCTGGCCCGGGCGACCGCGTACGAGGACCTCAACCCCGTCCCGCTGTTCGTCTGAGAACTCCATGGCGCACGTGAACTCGTCATGGAACGGCGCGAGTTCACTCCGAGGGCGGCTCCGTAGCGTACGGGGACCGGCGCGGGCCGAAACCCGGGCCCCGGCCGCCCCGATCCCAAGGAGAAGCCGTGACCATCCCTGCCGAGACGGACGTCCTGATCGTCGGCGGCGGGCCGGCCGGCGCGCTGCTCGGCGCGCTGCTGGCCCGCCGCGGAATCGACGTCGTGGTGGTGGAGAAGCAGCACCACCTCGACCGCGACTTCCGCGGCGAGACCCTGGCCGCCCCCTCGGTGGTCACCCTCCACAAGCTCGGCTTCGGCCCCGCGCTCGCCGAGCACGGGTACCTGGAGACCACCGCCGTCTCCATGCGGATGGAGGGCCGCGAGGTCCTCACCGTGGACTACGGCCGCTTCGCGGGCCGGACCCTCCCGATCGACATCCCGCAGCCCGCGCTGATCGGGATCTTCAACGAGGCGGCCCGCCGGCCCAACCACCACTACCTCTTCGGCACCGGCTGCACCGGCCTGCTGGAGGAGGACGGGGCGATCAAGGGCGCCGTCTTCAAGCAGCAGGGCGGCGAGCGGTTCACCATCCGGGCCCGCCTGGTGGTCGGCGCCGACGGCCGGTTCTCCAAGGTCCGCAAGGAGGCCGGGCTGTCCGCCCACATCCAGCCGATGGAGCGGGACTTCGTCTCCTTCAAGCTGCCCCGCCCGGCCGGCTGGGGCAACGCCGCCGAGCTGGTGGTCGACCGCGACCGCCACCTGGTCGTCCTGCCGACCTTCCCCGACTTCCTGCGGGTCGGCCACAACCTGCCCAAGCGGGGCTTCGGCGAGCTGCGCAAGCGCGGCATCGAGGCCTTCCGGGACGGCATCGCGGCCATCGACCCGCGGCTGCGCCGGCCGGTGGACGAGCACCTGCTCTCCTGGGACGACACCGGCTTCCTGGAGATCTTCACCGCCGAGGTCGACCAGTGGACCCGCGACGGCCTGGTGCTGATCGGCGACGCCTCGCACACCTGCACCCCGATCCTCGGACAGGGCGTCAACCTGGCCATCCAGGACGTCGTGACGATCACCCCGGTGATCGCCGCGGCCCTCGCCAGGGGCGCCCGCGGCGGCACCGTGCCCGCGCACGTCTTCGACGGCTTCGTCGCCACCCGCAAGGCGCACAAGAGCAAGGTCACCGGGTTCCAGCGGATGCAGGAGGCCGCCCTGGCCCAGCACACCCCGCTCGGGGTCGCGCTGCGCCGGCTGCGGTTCTCCACCCTCAACAAGCTGCCGCTCAAGTACGTGATGTTCGAGAAGGTCATCAGCGTCCCGCACCCGGTCGACCCGGTGGACGAGCAGAACGCGAAGGCGCTCGTCGCCTCCTGACCGCCTCCTGACCGCCTCAAGTCGCCGCCGAGTCCGCCTTCCTACGGTGGCGGCGACCTCAGAGACCGTCGGCACCGCACGGCCGCCGGACACCCACCAGACCAAGGGGCCTGACCTTGAGACTCACCGCCCTCAGCGAAGTACTGCCGGGCGCCCCGGTCACCAACCGGGACATGGCGCAGCGCTTCGGACTGCACGAGAAGTGGCTCGACCGGATGACCGGCAACCGCAGCCGCTACTTCTGCGGTGCCGACGGCACCTACCGCAACACCGGGGACCTGGCCACGGCCGCCGCCGAGCGCGCGCTCGCCGCCGCCCGGCTGAACCCCTCCGACCTCGACTTCCTGGTCCTGTGCACCGCCTCCCCGGACCAGCTGATGCCCGCGACCGTCAACCTCGTCGCGGACCGCCTGGGCGTCAACGACCTGCCCACCTTCCAGCTCACCTCCGGCTGCGCCGGCGCCCTGACCGGCCTCTACACCGCCCGCGGCCTGCTCGCCGCCGGGCACCGCCGGGGCCTGGTGATCGGCGCCGACTCGGTGGAGAAGCTCTGGCCCTCCGAGCAGGGCCTCAAGGCCATCAACCCGGCCGAGCTCGCCAACTTCGCGCTGTTCGGCGACGGAGCCGGCGCCGCCGTGGTCGAGGCCGACGACGACGGCCCCGGCCTGGTGGTCGAGCACATGGTGCTGCGCACCGTCGGCAAGGACCGCGCGCCGGCCCAGATCGTCCGCTGGTACGGCGCCGACGGTGCCCCGCTGGTCCCCGGCCCGGACGGCACCGAGGTCCGCGAGGCGATGAGCCACGAGGACTACAAGGCGATCGAGGAGCACGTCCCGGGCCTGGCCGCCTCGGTGCTGGCCGAGCTGTCGGCCGCCACCCGCTGGCCGGTCGCCGAGGTCGAGCACGTCCTGCCGCCGCAGCTCAACGGCGTGATGACGGAGCGCATCCGCACCCACCTCGGGGTCCGCCCGGACCAGGAGGTCAGCTGCGTCGCGGACACCGGCAACAACGGCAACGCGCTGCCCTTCATCCAGCTGGGCCGCGCGCTGAAGCGGATCGAGTCGGGCATCGGGGTCGGCGGCCGGCTGCTGGTCACCACCATCGAGTCCTCCAAGTGGGTGGTGTCCGGACTGGCGCTGCGGCACCGGGCCGAGGAGGCCGGCCGTGTCGGCTGACGTCCTCAAGAAGCTGCGCGCGCTGCGCCGCGAAGGCCTCGGCGACGCCGCCCCCCAGGTGCGGGCGCTGCTCGGGGAGATCGAGGAGGTGCTCGGCCTGGAGTCGGCCGGCGCCCTGCTGACCGGACCGGCCCAGCTCGCCGAACTCGCCACCGCCGACACCTTGGTGGAGCAGCGGGTGGCCCTGCTCGGCAACGCCACGCTGGACCAGCTGCCCAACCTGCTGACCGCCGTCATGATCCGGGAAGGCCTGCTGCCGCGGATCCGCTCGGCCGGCTTCAACCAGTGGCGCTTCGAGATCCTGGCCGGCGCGCCCGAACTCGCCGACCTCTCGCCCCGGATCACCGCCCTGCTGCTGGACGACGGCGCCGTCTTCGAGGGCGTCGCCGACCCGCTGGACCCGGCCGAGGTGGAGCGCCGCTGCGAGGCCTTCGCCGAGGAGCTCGACGCCTGGGCGGCGGCCGCGCAGTCCGCGCTCGGCGGGCTCACCGTGCTGTGCACCGTGCCGCTGTCGCCGCTGCGCCGCGACAGGGTGATCGACTACCGGGGCAAGGCCCGGCTGGAGGCCGCCTGGCAGCGGATGAACGCCGCCGTACTCGGCCTGGCCGAGCGCCGGGACGGCGTGGTCGTCCTCTCCCACGAAGGAGTCGCCGCACACGCCGGCGCGCTGTTCGGCGGCGACCGGATGCGGCACGTCGCGGCGCACGTCTGGGCGCCCGAGTTCCTCGCCGCCTACGCCGAGGAGCTGACCCGGGTGGCCCGCGCCGACCTCGGCCGCGCCGCCAAGTGCCTGGTCCTCGACCTCGACGACACCCTGTGGGGCGGCGTGGTCGGCGACGACGGGGTGGGGGCGCTGCGCATCGGCGGCTCCTACCCGGGCTCGGCGCACCGCGAACTCCAGCAGCTCGCCCGGGACCTGATGACGCAGGGCGTGATGCTCGCGGTCGCGTCCAAGAACGACGACGCGGTGGCCCGCGAGGCGATCGCCACCCATCCGGAGATGGTGCTGCGGCCGGACGACTTCGTCGCCGTCCACGCCACCTGGGAGCCCAAGCCGGACTCCGTCCGCGCACTGGCCGCCGAGCTCAACATCGGCGCCGACGCGATGGTGTTCGTCGACGACAACCCGGTCGAGCGCGGCCTGATGCGCGAGCTGCGGCCGGAGGTGACCACCGTCGAGCTGCCGGCCGACCCGGCGCGCTACGCCTCCCTGCTGGCGGCCCGCGGCGACTTCAACCTGCTGCGGCTGACCGGCGAGGACCGTGAGCGCACCCGGCTCTACCGGGAACGCTCCCAGCGCGCCGAACTGGCCGCCACCGCAGGAGATCTGACGGAATATCTGACCGCCCTCGGCTCCGAGCTGACGCTGGAGCCGGCCGGCCCGCTCAACTCCGCCCGGATCGTCCAACTCTTCGGCAAGACCAACCAGTTCAACCTGACCGGGATCCGCTACGGCGACCTGGCGGGCGGCCCGGCGTTCTTCGGTGCCCGCCTCGCCGACCGGTACGGCGACAACGGGCTGATCGCCGCGCTCGCGATCGAGCGGGAGGAGGACGGCGCCTGGTCGATCGGCAACTTCGTGCTCAGCTGCCGCGCGTTCTCGCGCGGAGTCGAGGACGCGATCGTCGGCCTGGTGCTGCGGGCGGCCGCCGCCGCGGGGGCGCCGGCCGTCACCGCTCGGTACGTACCGAGCGCCAAGAACACCCGGTTCGCCGGCTTCTACCCATCGCTGGGCTTCGCCACCACCGCCGAGCAGGACGGCACGGCCGCCTTCCGGCACCCGCTGACCGGCCTGGCCGAACCGCCCGCCTGGATCCGGATCACCAACGACGAGGGAGTCCTCCATGTCCGCTGAGCTGATCGTCGCCGAGGCCCTCGGGCAGCTGCTCGGCCTGGAGCCCGAGGAGGTCGCCCTCGACGCCCCGCTCCACGACCTGGAGAACTGGGACTCGGTCAACCAGATGCGCGTCCTGGTCTACCTGGAGCGAGAGACGGGGCAGCCGCTGGACTACGACCGCTTCATGGACGCGGAGACCGCCGGCGCGATAGCCGCGCTGGTCGCCCACCCGGGCGGGGTGGCGGCATGAGCGTCGTCCTCCGGGACCTGCCCGCGGCCCGCCGCGGCACCTGGACCTTCCTGCACGGCGGTGCCCGCCGGACCTGCCACGTGTACCTCGACACCGACGTGGACGCCACCCTGATGCGGGACGCCCGGACCGCCTCCGACGGCCGGATCGGCTACGTGAGCATGGTGGTCAAGGCCGCCGCCGACGTGGTCGCCGACTACCCGGACGCGCGCGCCCTGCTCCAGGGCGGCGCGCTGCGCCCCCGGCTGGCCGTCACCCCCGGGGTCTCGGCCAAGGTGCTGCTGGACAAGACCGTGGACGGCCAGCGCTGCGTGGTCTCCGGCACCGTGCCGGACGCCGGGGCGAAGTCCACCGAGCAGATCCAGGCCGTGGTCGACACCTACAAGGACGCGCCGGTGGACGACGCCGGCCCGTACCGCCAGATGCTGAAGCTCCAGCGGATGCCGCTGCCGCTCTCCCGCCTGGTCTACCGCGCGGCGCTGCGCGACCCGGTCAAGCGCGCCGCCCTCCAGGGCACCTTCTCGGTGACCTCGGTGGGGCGCGAACCGGTCCGCGCCATCTACCCGATGATCTCCGGCACGCTCGGCTTCGGCATCGGCCGGATCGTCGACACCCCCGTCGCCCGGGCCGGCGACGTCGTGATCGCGCCGCTCTTCACCCTCTCGCTCGCCTTCGACCACCGCGTACTCGACGGAGCTCTCGCCTCCGAGGTGCTCGGCCGCGTGAAGGACCGGCTGGAGTCCTGGAAACAGGACTGACCCCGAGCACTTCCCCCATCGACAACCGAGGTAGAGAGATGCACACGGACGCTGTGAGTCACGACCCGAACGAGCTGGTCGCCATCGTCGGGATGGCCGGCCGATTCCCCGGAGCCGCCGACACCCGAGGCCTGTGGCGGCTGCTGACGGAGCGCGGCCACGCCATCCGTCCGGTGCCGCCCGAGCGCTGGGACACCACCGCCCAACTGGACCCGGAGAAGGAGATCCAGTCCGTCGGCGGATTCATCGACGGCGTCGACCGCTTCGACCCGGCGTTCTTCGGCATCTCGCCCCGCGAGGTGGAGGACATCGACCCGCAGCAGCGGCTCATTCTGGAGGCCGGCTGGCAGGCGCTGGAGGACGCCGGCGTGCGCGCCGAGGACGTCCGCGGCAGCCGGACCGGCGTCTACGTGGGCGCGCTGTGGCACGACTACGAGCTGCTGCGCAAGGACACCGTCGGCGGTGCCAGCCAGCGCAGCGCGGTCGGCCACGCGATCGACGTGATCTCCGCCCGCCTCTCCTACGTCCTCGGCCTCCAGGGCCCCAGCCTGAGCGTGGCCACCGGCTGCTCCTCCTCGCTGGTCGCGCTGCACCTGGCGGTCCAGGCGCTGCGCCAGGGCGAGATCGACGCCGCCCTGGTCGGCGGGGTCAACCTGATCCTGACGCCCGACGTGTCGATCGGGCTCACCCACTTCGGCGGCCTGTCGCCCGACGGCCGCTGCGCCGCGTTCGCCGAGTCCGCGAACGGGTTCGTCCGGGGGGAGGGCGTGGCAGCGGTCTACGTCAAGACCCTGGCCCGGGCCCTCGCCGACGGCGACCGCATCCACGCCGTGATCGTCCGGACCGCCGTCAACAACGACGGCGGCGGCGACAGCCTGGTCACCCCGAGCCCGGAGGCTCAGGAGGACCTGCTGCGCCGCGTCTACCGCGACGGCGGCGTGCCCCTCGACAAGCTCGCGTACGTCGAAGCACACGGCACCGGCACCCGCCGCGGCGATCCCGTGGAAGCCGGCGCCATCGGCCGCGCCATCGGACAACGGCGTGACAGCGCCCACCCGATCGCGGTCGGCTCGATCAAGTCCAACATCGGACACCTGGAGGCCGCGTCCGGCCTGGCCGGGCTGTTCAAGGTCGTGCTGTCCCTGGAGAACGGCGTCGTTCCCCCGAGCCTGCACGCCGAGCGGCTCAGCTCCCGGATCCCCTTCGACGAGCTGAACGTGCGTGTCGTCCGCGAGCCGCTGCCCCTCCCGGAGGACGGTCCCGTCTACATGGGCGTCAACTCCTTCGGGTGGGGCGGCACCAACGCCCACGCCGTCCTCATGACGGCCCCGCCCACCGGGGCGGCCGCCGCGCCGGCGGCGCCCGCCCCCGAGGCCGCCGACCGCCCGGTCGTCGTCCCGCTCTCCGGCCACAACGAGCAGGCCCTGCGGGACCGGGCGGCCGGCCTGGCCGAGCTGATCTCCGCGGCCCCGGCCGCCCCGGACCTCACCGAACTCGCCGGCACCCTGGCCCACCGCCGGGACTCCTTCCCCTCCCGGGCCGCCGTGGTGGCCCGCTCCACCGCCGAACTCGCCACCGCCCTGGAGCGGTTCGCGGCCGACCCGGCCGCCGAGACGCCGGGCGTGGTGACCGGCCGCGCCGACACCGCCGCCGGGCGCACCGCGTTCGTCTTCCCCGGCCAGGGCTCCCAGTGGGCCGGCATGGGCGCCGAGCTGTACGCGAGCCGGCCCGTCTTCGCCGAGGTCGTCCACCGCTGCGCCGAGGCGCTCGCCCCGTACGTCGACTGGGACCTCGTGGAGGTCGTCTCCGGCAAGGCCGGCGACGGCTGGCTGCAGCGCCTGGACATGGTGCAGCCGACCCTGTGGGCGGTCTCCCTGGGCATCGCGGAGCTGTGGCGCGAGGCCGGGGTCGAGCCCGACGTGGTGATCGGCCACAGCCAGGGCGAGGTCACCGCCGCCACCCTGGCCGGCATCCTCTCCTACCGGGACGCCGCCATGATCATGGCCCGGCGCAGCGCGATCGCCCGCCGGGTCTCCGGCCGCGGCCGGATGCTCGCCGTCGACCTCTCGATGGAGGCGGCCCGGGAGGCGCTGGCCGGCTTCGAGGAGCTGGTGTCGCTGGCCGTCAACAACGGCCCCACCTCCTGCGTGCTCTCCGGTGACACCGAGGCCGTCGAGGCGCTGAAGGAGATCCTGGAGGCCGAGGGCGTCTTCTGCCGCATGGTCAACGTGGACTACGCCTCGCACAGCCCCCAGATGGACGAGCTGCGCGAGGACCTGACGGAGGCGCTCGCCGACGTGCGCCCGCGGGCCGGGCGGATCCCGCTGATGTCGACCGTCCGGGTCGAGCGACTGGACGGCCCCGAGCTGGACACCGCGTACTGGGTGGAGAACCTGCGCCGCCCGGTGCTGTTCGCCGACGCGCTCGGCGAGCTGCTGGACTCCGGCGTGACCCACGTCGTGGAGATCAGCCCGCACCCGGTCCTCTCCCCGGCGATCGAGCAGCTGGCCGGCGCCCGCGAGCCCCGGCCGGCCGTCCTCACCTCGCTGCGCCGCGAGGCCGGCTCCGAGCTCGACCTGGCCACCGCCCACGCCCGGGCGTTCACGGCCGGCCTCGCCCCGTTCGCCGACCTGCCGCGCGCCTTCGCCGAGGTGCCGCAGTACCCGTGGCAGCGGGAGTCGTACTGGCTGGACACCAGCCGCCGCCCGGCGGGCCGCACCGGCACCGAGTTCCACCTGGAGCCGGCCGTGACCGAGCAGGACACCTGGCACGCCACCCTCGACCTGTCCGCCGACACCGCGCCCTGGCTGGCCGACCACAAGGTGGACGACGCCGTGGTGCTGCCCGGCACCGCGATGCTGGCCCACGCGGTGGCCGCCGCCCGATCCCGGCACGGCGCCCTGCCGGCCGCGCTGACCGACGTCGAGTTCCTCAGCGACCTGACCATCGGCGACCGGCCCGCCCACCTGGGCGCGCTCTGGCGCGACGACCTCGCCCAGGGCGGCACCTTCACCCTGCTGTCGCTGCCCGAGGGCGCGGACGGCTGGACCACCCACGCCACCGTGCGGGCCGGCTGGCAGACCCCGGTCTCCGAGGCCGCCGACTTCCCGTCCGAGCTGCTGGCCGCCGAGGCCGTCGCCACCGAGGCCTTCTACGCGGCCACCGCCGCCCGCGGCCTGCCCTACGGCCCGGCCTTCCAGGGCGTCCAGGCGCTGCACTCCGAGGGCGACCGCGCCCTGGCCCGGGTGGAGCTCTCGAAGCGCTGCCGGGCCGGCGCCCGCCCGTACGGCCTGCACCCGGCGCTGTGGGACGGCGCCCTCCAGACGGTGCTGCCGCTGTGCGCGGGCGAGGGACTGGTCGTGCCGGTCGGCGTCCGGCGGGTCGAGCTGCTCGGCGACTTCGAGCAGACCGTCACCGAGCTGTGGGCGTACGCCGTCCAGCGCGAGGACCACCTCTTCGACCTGTACCTGTACGACCTGGGCCGGCAGCCCCTGCTGGCCATGCACGGCCTGCGGATGCGGCCTCTGGAGCCGGCCGGCCGGGCCGGCGAGGAGACCGAGCGCGAGTACCGGCTGCGCTTCGCCGAGGAGGCCCGGCCCGAGCCGGCCGCCGCGCCGGGCCGCTGGCTGGTCGTCGGCGCCGGGGCGCCCGCCGAGGAGCTGGCCGCGGCACTGGCCGCCGCCGGTGCCCGGGCCGCCGTCGGCACCCCCGGCGACGTCGCGGGCGACGAGTCGGACGGCGTCGTCTACCTCGCCCCGGACGCGGCGGCCGGCCTGGACGCCCAGCGCGCGGCGCTGAACACCGTCGCCGAGCTGGTCCGGGCGGCCACCGCCCGCTCCGCCGTCCCGCGCCTCGCGGTGGTCACCGCCGCCGCGCAGGCCGTGGACCCGGCGGACGCACCCGACCCGGGCGCGGCGCTGTTCTGGGGCTTCACCCGGGTCGTGCACCGCGAACACCCGGAGCTGGAGGCGCTGTTGCTCGACGTGCTGCCCGGCGAGGACGGCTGGGCCGCCGAGTGCGCCGCCGAACTGCTGGCCGGCGACGGCGAGGACCAGGTCGCGCTGCGCTCCGGCCGCCGCCTGGTGGCCCGGCTGGTCCCGGGCGCGCCCGGGTACGACGAGCCGGCGCCGACCGCCGGGTGGCGCCCGACCGAGCAGCCCTTCCGGCTGGCCGTCGGCCGGGGCGGCCGGTGGGACGAGGTGGGCTTCCGCCCGCTCGGCCGCCGCGCGCCCGGCGAGGGCGAGGTCGAGCTGGCGGTGACGGCGGCCGGCCTCAACTTCATCGACGTGATGAAGGCCATGGGCACCTACCCCGACCGCTCCGGCGGCGCCGGGCTGCTCGGCGGCGAGTGCGTCGGCCGGGTCACCGCCCTCGGCGCCGGTGTCACCGGGCTGGCCGTCGGCGACCGGGTGGCGGCCTGCGTGATGGGCTCGCTCGCCTCGCACGTGACGCTGCGGGCCGACCACGTCCAGCCCGTCCCGGACGGCGTGTCCGACGCCGACGCGGCCGGTCTGCCGCTGGTGCTCGGCACCGCCTGGTACGCCCTCAACGACCTGGCCCGGCTGGCCGGGGGCGAGACCGTCCTGGTCCACTCCGCGGCCGGCGGCCTCGGTCTGGCGGCCGTCCAGGTGGCCCGGGCGCTGGGCGCGCGGGTCATCGCCACCGCCGGTACGGAGGAGAAGCGGGAGTACCTGCGCGGCCTCGGCATCGAGCACGTCTTCGACTCCCGGGACCTCTCCTGGGCCCCGGGCGTGCGCGCCGCGACCGGCGGGCGCGGCGTGGACGTCGTGCTCAACTCGCTGACCGGCGCGGCGATCCCGCTCGGCCTGGAGGTGCTGGCCGAGGACGGCCGGTTCATCGAGGTCGGCAAGAAGGACATCTACGGCGCCCGCAACCTCGGCCTGTCGGAGTTCCGCAAGAGCCTCAGCTTCGCCTCGGTCGACCTGGCCGGCCTGCTGGACCGCCGCCCGGAGAAGTTCGCCCGGCTGTTCGCGGACGTCTGGCGGCTGGTCGCCGACGGCCGGATCACCCCGCTGCCCAGGCTCGGCCACGACTTCGCCGACGCCGCCGAGGCGCTGCGCGAGATGTCGCACGGCCGGCACATCGGCAAGTTCGTGCTGGAGCGGCCGGAGACCGTCCGCACCGTGGCCCCCGAGGCCATGCCCGGCGGCCGGTTCCGGGCCGACGGCAGCTACCTGTTCAGCGGCGGCCTGGGCGCCCTCGGCCTGTCGCTGGCCGAGTACTTCGCCGAGCACGGCGCCGGCGCGCTGGTGCTGCTCGGCCGCTCGGCCCCGAGCCCGGAGGCCGCGGCGCGGATCGAGCGGCTGCGGGCCGGCGGGGTGCGGGTCGCCGTCCACCCGGTGGACGTCGCCGACGAGGCCGGACTGCGGGCCGCCCTGGACACCGTACGGGCCGAACTTCCGCCGCTGCGCGGGGTGGTGCACGCGGCCGGCGTGCTGGACGACGCCACCGTGCTGAGCCTGCGCCCGGAGCAGGTGGCCAGGGTGCTGGCCCCGAAGGTGGACGGCGCCCGGCACCTGGACGCGGCGACCGCCGACGACCCGCTCGACCTGTTCGTGCTGTTCTCCTCGGTCGCCTCGCTGGTCGGCAACCCCGGCCAGGCCGGCTACGCCGCCGCCAACGCCTACCTGGACGCGCTGGCCGAGGCCCGCCGCCGGGCCGGCCGCCCCGCCCTGGCCGTCCAGTGGGGCCCGTTCGCCGAGGTCGGCCTGGCCGCCGCCGAGGACGTGCGCGGCGCCCGGCTCGGCGACCGCGGCATGGCGAGCTTCACCACCGCCGAGGCCTGGGCCGACCTCGCCGAACTCCTCGGCCAGGACCGCCAGGTGGTCGGCTACGCCCCGCTCAACCTGCGGCAGTGGTTCGACGCCTACCCGGGCACCGCGGCGCAGAGGACCTGGCAGACCCTGCGGCGCCGGCAGAAGGAGGAGGGCGTCGGCACCGCCGACACCGACTTCCTCGCGCTGTTCCGCACCACCGACGAGACCACCCGGCAGGAACTGGTCGAGGCGAGGGTCCGGGAGAACGTCGGCTGGGTGCTCCGGGTCGCCCCGGACTCCATCGCCCAGGAGACCCCGTTCAAGGCCATGGGCCTGGACTCGCTGATGAGCCTCGAACTCCGCAACCGGCTGGAGGCGGCCTTCGGCCTCCCGCTCTCACCCACCCTCCTGTGGACCTACGGCAACGCGCGGGCCCTCTCGGGCGCGCTGAGCGAGCGGCTCCACACCGCGATCGCGGCGGGCTGAACCGTGCAGGCAACCCCCGAACCACCCATGGCGCAGAGACAGGAACGCTCCCAGATGACATCGAACGACGGTGCCGCCCGCACGGTCACACCACTGACCCGGGCCCTCGACACCATCAAGACCCTCAAGGCGCAACTGGCCGCGAGCACCGGCAGCGGGCCCCTCGCCGTCATCGGCGTCGGGCTGCGGGGGCCCGGCGGCATCCAGGACCTCGACGGCTACTGGGAGGCCCTCAGCGGCGGCGCCGACCTCGTCCGCCGCCGGCCCGCCGAGCGGATGGGCCCGTTCGCCGCCGAGTGGGCCGAACTCCCCGACCGCGGCGGCTTCGTGGACGACGTGCTCGACTTCGACGCGGCCTTCTTCGGCATCAGCCCCCGCGAGGCCCGGGCCATCGACCCGCAGCACCGTCTGCTGCTGGAGATCGCCTGGGAGGCCCTGGAGCACGCGGCGCTGGCGCCCAACGGCCTCGGCGACACCCGGGTCGGCACCTACGTCGGCATCACCGGCCGCCAGGACTACGCGGACTGGCTGGCCGGCGACCCGGACACCTACTGGACCACCGGCAACGGCCACAGCTTCGCGGCCGGCCGGATCGCCTACTCGCTCGGACTGACCGGCCCGGCCGTCGCCGTCGACACCGCCTGCGCCTCCTCGCTGGTCGCCGTGCACCAGGCCGCGCAGGCGCTGCGCCGGGGCGAGGTCGACCTCGCCCTCGCGGGCGGCGTCAACCTGGTGCTCTCGCCCGGCTCCACCCGGGTGATCGAGCAGACCCGCTCGCTCTCCCCGGACGGCCTGTGCCGCGCCTTCGACGCGCGCGCCAACGGCTTCGTCCGCAGCGAGGGCGCCGGCCTGATCGTGCTCAAGCGGCTCGCCGACGCCCGGCGCGACGGCGACCGGGTGCTCGCCGTGGTGCACGGCACCGCGACCAACCAGGACGGCCGCTCCTCCGGCTTCACCGCGCCCAACGTGCTCTCCCAGATCGCCCTGATCGAGGCCGCGCTGGCGGACGCCGAGCTCGGCCCGGCCGACATCGGCCTGCTGGAGGCGCACGGCACCGGCACCTCGCTCGGCGACCCGATCGAGATGGAGGCCGTGATCGAGGCGCTCGGCCGCCGCAACGGCGGCTCGGTGCTGCACGTCGGCTCGGTCAAGGCCAACCTCGGCCACCAGGAGGCCGCCGCCGGGATCATGGGCCTGATCAAGGCGATCCTGTGCCTGCGGCACCGCGAGGTGCCGCCGCTGACGCACTTCCGCACCCTCAACCCGCGGATCTCGCTGGACGGCACCAACATCCAGGTCCGCGCCGAGGGCCGGCCGTGGTCCACCGAGGAGAGCGGCCGCTACGCCGGTATCAGCTCCTTCGGCATGAGCGGCACCAACGCCCACGTCATCGTCGGCCCGGCCGAGCCGGCCGAGGCCCCCGCCGTCGAGCCGGCCGAGACCCCCGCCGTCGAGCCGGCCGGCTTCGAGCTCTCCGCCGCCACCCCGGCCGCGCTGCGCGCGCTGGCCGGCCGGCTCGCCGAGGCGCTCACCGGGCTGGACGACGCCGCCTACCCGGCGTTCGCGCACACCGTCAGCCAGGGCCGCGGCCGGCTGGCCGTCCTCGCCCACGTCGCCGCCGGCGACCGCGCCGAGGCGCTCACCGCCCTGGCCTCCCTGGCGGCCGACCGGCCCACCCCGGCCGTCACCCTGGCCGAGCGGGAGCGCACCTGGGCACCGGTGGACCTCCCGCGCGCCGTGGTCGAGCTGCCCGGCTACCCGTGGCAGCGCGAGACCTATGCCCCCGAAGCCGCTGCTGTCGAGCCCGCCGAGGCCGCCGCCCCGCTGTACGAGCTGGACTGGATCCCGGCCGCCCCGGCCGAGGACGGCGGGCGCCACCTGGTGCTGGCCGGCGACGACGCCGAGCTGCTGGCCCTGCTGGCCGGCCGCGCGGAGCGCCCCGGCACCGTGCTCGGCCCCGTCCCGGCCGGTCTCCCGGCGGGCTGGGCGCACGGCACCCTGCCCGCCGACGACCACGGCTGGCGCAACTTCTGGACCGGCCGGGCCGACCTGGGCCCGGTCGACCTCGTCCTCGTGCCCTCCGCCGAGCCGCTGTCCGAGGACCCGTCGGCCGACCCGGCCGGCGCCGGCGCCGCCCTGCTCGCCTCGGCGGTCTCCGCCGTCCGCGCCCTGCACGCGGCCGGCCCCGGCGGCCGGGCGTTCGCGCTGACCCGCGGCGCGCGCCGGATCCTCGCCGAGGACCGCGTCCCGGCCACCCACCACGGCCTGCTGCACGGGCTCTCCCCGGTGCTGGGCCTGGAGCTGGGCACCGCCTGGGGCGGCACCGTCGACCTGCCCGCCGACCCGTCCGCCGAGGACGCCCTGGCGGCCCTGCGCCTGGTCCGCTCCGACACCGAGGAGGACGCGGCCGCCGTCCGCGCCGGCGAGGCCCTGACCGCCCGACTGCGGCCGGCGCCCGCCGACTGGACCCCGGAGCTGCCCGTCACCGCCGACGGCACCTACCTCGTCACCGGCGGCCTCGGCGCGATCGGCCGGGCCGTGACGGCCGACCTCGTCCGCCGCGGCGCCCGCCACCTGCTGCTGGTCGGCCGCACCCCGCAGGAGCGGCTCGGCGCGGAGGCCACCGCCGCCCTCGACGAGCTGCGCGCCCAGGGCGCGGACGTCCACTACCGCTCCGCCGACGTCGACTCGGCGGCCCAACTCGCCGACGCGCTCGGCGCGTTGACGGAACTGCCGCCGGTGTGCGGCATCGTGCACGGCGCGGGCACCCTGCCGCAGGCCGCGCTCGCCGAGGCCGGCGCCGAGGACTTCGCCGCCGCGCTGCGCGGCAAGTACAGCGGCGCCTGGTGGCTGCACCTGGCCGCCCGTGACTGGCCGCTGGACTTCTTCGTCCAGACCTCCTCGGTCTCCGCGCAGTGGGGCAACGAGGGCCGCGGCGGGTACGCCGCCGCCAACGGCGGCCTGGACGCGCTCGCCGCACACCGCGCCTCGGCCGGACTGCCCGCCACCAGCGTCGCCTTCGGCACCTGGGAGCTGCACGGCATGGCCGACGAGGACAAGCGCCGCGAGCTGGCCCGGATGGGCATCGTGGACCTCACCCCGGCCCAGGGCACCGCCGCCCTCACCGCCGCCGCGCCGAACGCCGCCGCCCACGTCCTGGCCTGCGTGCTGGACTGGGAGCGCTTCGTCGCCGTCATGTCGGCCGTCCGCCGCCGCCCGCTGTTCGACGTGCTGGTGCCGCCGACCGCCGAGCCGCAGGACGACGCCGCCGAGGCCGCGCCCGCCCGCACCAGGCTGCTGGCCCTGCCCGCCGACGCCCGGCCCGCCGCCGCCCGCGCCGAGGTCGCCGCGCTGCTGGCGGCCGGACTCGGCCACGCCGACCCGGCCGCCGTCCCGGAGAAGACCGGCTTCTACGACCTCGGCCTGGACTCGATCACGGCCGTGGACCTGGCCGGCGCGCTGTCCCGGGCCTACGGCCTGCGGCTGGACATCACCGACGTCTTCAACCACCCCACCGTCACCGAACTGGCCGAGGCCGTCGTGCGCCGCGTCGCCGACAGCCCCGAGCCCGAGCAGGCCGCCGCCCCGCGCCGCCGCACCGCCACCGCCCGTCCGGCCGCCGACCCGGCCGAGGCCCGGGAGCAGCTCCCGGCCGAGCCCGCCGCCGCCGAGCCGATCGCGATCGTCGGCCTGGCCGGCCGCTTCCCCGGGGCCGACGACGTCGACCAGCTGTGGGAGCTGCTGCGCACCGGCACCGACGCCGTCGGCGCCGTCCCGGCCGACCGCTGGAACGCCGACCGGCTGCGCTCCACCGACTCCGAGCCCGGCACCATCACCACCGACCAGGGCGGCTTCCTCCGCGACCTCGACCGCTTCGACGCCTCCTTCTTCGGCATCCCGGGCCGCGAGGCGCAGAGCCTCGACCCGCAGCACCGGCTGCTCCTGGAGTCCGCCTGGCACGCCCTGGAGGACAGCGGCACCGCGCCGGACTCCCTCAAGGGCACCCGCACCGGCGTCTTCGTCGGCATCAGCAACTCCGACTACGCCCGCCACCTGGAGGCCTCCGGGCTGGCCGGACTGGACGCCTACTTCGCCGCGGGCACCGCGCTCAACGCGGCGGCCGGCCGGATCTCCTTCGCCCTCGGCCTGAACGGCCCGGCCCTCGCGGTGGACACCGCCTGCTCCTCCTCGCTGACCGCCCTGCACCTCGCGGTGCGCTCGCTGCGCTCCGGCGAGAGCGACCGGGCGCTGGCCGGCGGCGTCAACGTGATCAGCTCGCCCGAGACCTCGGTCGCGGTGAGCCGGGCGCACATGCTCTCGCCGGACGGCCGCTGCAAGACCTTCTCCGCCGAGGCCAACGGCTTCGTCCGGGCCGAGGGCTGCGGCGTCCTGGTCCTCAAGCGGCTCTCCGACGCCCAGCGCGACGGCGACCGGGTGCACGCCGTGATCCACGGCAGCGCCCTCAACCAGGACGGCGCCTCCTCGGGCCTGACCGTCCCCAACGGCACCGCCCAGCAGGCCGTCATCACCGCGGCGCTGGCGGACGCCGGAGTGGAACCCGCCGAGATCTCCTACCTGGAGGCGCACGGCACCGGCACCTCGCTCGGCGACCCGATCGAGCTGAACGCCGCCTGGGCGGTGCTCGGCCGGGGCCGCAAGCCCGGCGAGCCGCTCGCCGTCGGCTCGGTGAAGAGCAACCTCGGCCACGCCGAGTCCGCGGCCGGCATGGCCTCGGTCTTCAAGCTCGTCCTGGCCCTCAAGCACGGCCGGATCCCGGCCTCGCTGCACTGCGAGGAGCTCAACCCGCACGTCCCGTGGGACACCATGAACCTGCGGGTGGTCGACTCGCTCGCCCCGTGGCGGCGCACCGCCGGTCCGCGCCTGGCCGGGGTCTCCGGCTTCGGCTTCAGCGGCACCAACGCCCACCTGGTGATCGGCGAGGCGCCGGACCGGGCCGAGCCCGGGGCCGAGCCCGAGGGGCCGTTCCTGCTGCCGCTGTCCGCCCCCGACGCCGCCGCCTGGGAGCGGGTCGCCGAGGCCTGGACCGCTCGGATCGAGGGCGCCGAGGCCCCCGCGGAGCTGGCCGGCCTGGCCGCCACCGCGGGCGCCGGCCGCGCCCACTTCCCGCTCCGCCGGGCCCTGTTGGGCTCCGACCGGGAGCAGGTCCTGACCGCCCTCGGCACCGGCGGCCCGGTCGACTCCGCCGGCCGCGGCCCCAAGGTCGCGTTCCTCTTCACCGGTTCCGGCAGCCAGTACTTCGGCATGGGCCGGGAGCTGTACGAGTCCGAGCCGGTCTTCCGCGCCGCCTTCGACCGGTACGACGCCGTGCTCACCCCGCTGCTCGGCGTCAGCCTGCGGGAGCTGGTCCTGGACGGTCCGGACGAGCAGCGGATCGACCGGATCGAGTACGCGCAGCCGGCGACCGTCGCCCTGGAGCTCGCGCTGGCCGACCTGTGGAAGTCCTGGGGCGTCACCCCCGCCGCCGTGACCGGCCACAGCCTCGGCGAGATCTCCGCCGCCGTGGTGGCCGGCGCCCTGGACGCCACCGCCGGCCTCACCCTGGCCGCCCACCGGGCCCGGCTGATCGCCTCGACCGGCCCCGGCGCGATGCTCTCGCTGACCGCCTCCGCCGAGCGGGCGCAGGAGCTGGTGGCCGGCACCGACTGCGACGTGGCCGGGCTCAACGGCCCGCGCTCGACGGTGGTCTCCGGCTCGCCCGAGGGCATCGACGAGGTGGTCCGCCGGGCCAAGGAGGAGGGCGTCCGCGCCCAGCGGCTGGCGGTCTCGGTCGCCATGCACTCGCGCTACGTGGAGCCGGCCGCCGACGCGCTGGCCGAGGTCGTCCGCGGCCTGGACTTCCACACCCCGGGCATCCCGGTGGTCTCCAACGTCACCGGCGAGGTGCTGGAGGAGGGCGCGTACGGCCCCGACTACTGGGCGCGCCACCTGCGCCGCCCGGTCCGCTTCCACGACAGCGGCCGGACGCTGCTCGCGCTCGGCGTCGACGTCCTGGTCGAACTCGGCCCGGACCGCACCCTGGTGAACCTGCTCCAGCTGGCCGAGACGGTGCCCGACGGCGGGGCGTACCCGTCGCTGCGCCGCCGCACCAGCGACCGCGCCGCGCTGCTCACCGCCGCCGCGGCCCTGTACGAGCGCGGCCAGGAGCTGAACTGGGCCGCCGTCCAGGCCGCCTCCGGCGCCCACCGCGCCCCGGCCCCGCGCTACCCGTTCGCGGACACCCGCTACTGGGTCCCGGCGGCCCGCACCGCGGCCGAGCACCCCGCCGCGTCCGCGCCCGCCGCCCCGGCCGGCCCGGAGCGCCACTGGGGCCAGGAGCTGCGCTCCCCGGCGATCACCGGCCGCGCCTTCGCGCTGCGCCGCAGCGCCGAGTTCCCGCCGTACCTGACCGACCACCGGATCGAGGACACCGTCCTCACCCCGGCCTCCTCGCACCTGGCGGCGATCCTGTCCGCGCTCGCGGGCGGGGGAGAGGGCCTGGCGGTCGAGGACCTGATCTGCCCGCGCCCGCTGGTGATCAAGGACGGCGAGTCGTACGACGTGCAGATCCTGGTCGACCAGGAGGGCGGCGAGGGCTCGGGGGTCAGCCTGCACAGCCTGCTCGACGCCGAGTCCGGCGCCTGGGAGAAGCACCTGGCCGCCAAGATCGGCTGCCCCACCATGGGCGCCCGGCCCGCGGCCCCCGACACCAAGGCGTTCATCGCCCGGGCCGACCGGCACGTCAGCGGGGAGCAGTTCTACGACTACTTCCGCGCGCTGGGCTACAACCTCGGCCCGTCCTTCCGCTGGATCGCCGACATCTGGGTCGAGGGCGGCGAGGCGCTGGTCCGCTACCGGATGCCCGAACTCCCCGACGCCGTCACCGACTACGAGCTCTACCCGGGCCTGATCGACTCGGTGTTCCAGTCCACCGCCGGCTTCATGGTGGACGACCAGGTGCACAGCGCCGGCACGCTCGCCATCCCGTTCTCGGCGGACCGGATCACCTTCCCCGAGCGGCCCGCGCCGCAGTCCGAACTCTGGGGCCACCTGAAGGTCCTGAAGTCCGACCCGCTGCCCAACGGGCGGCGCCGGGTGGACACCGCCGAACTGCACCTGTTCACCCCGGAGGGCCGGTCGCTGCTGATCGCCGAGAACTTCCGGGTCCGCAACGCCCGCCGCGCGATGCTCCGGCAGAGCCTGCGCGACGGCCAGCCGCACGCCTACGAGCTCACCTGGATGGCCGAGCCCGACCTCGACGGGCGGGGCGAGCCCGGCCGTTCGGTGACCGTCCTCGGCGCCGACGCCGAGCCCGGTCGGCGGATCGCCGCGGCCTTCGAGAACCTGGGCCACCAGGTGCTCGACGCGGTGTCCGGCGACACCGAGCTGGTGGTCGACGCCCGGTGCCCGAGCGCCGGCGACGAGCGCACGGCCCTGGTCGCCGCGCTGTCGCTGGCCGGGAGCCTGAAGGCCGCGCCGCGCACCACCCCGTACGCGGTGCTCGCCGCGGGCGGCCCGGAGGCCGCGCCGGTGCGCGAGACGCTCTGGGGCATGACCGCGGCCCTGGAGGCCGAGGACGGCGAGCGCCGGCTGCTGCGGGTCACCCTCGGCGAGGGCTGGACCCCGGAGCGGCTCGCCGGCAGCCTGACCCTGCTGCTCGACCAGGGGCTGCCGGAGACCCGGCTCGCGATCGGCGCCGACGGCGCCCGACTGGCCCGGCTCACCGCGGCGATGCCCTCCGCGGAGCAGCCGCGCTGGCCCGGCGGGGTGCTGATCAGCGGCGGCCTGGGCGCGCTCGGCCTGAGCGTCCTGGAGACCGTCGTGCGCCAGGGCGCCGAGGCGGTGACCCTGGTCGGCCGCTCGGCCCCCGACGCGGTGGCCACCGAGACGATCGAGCGGCTGCGGGCCGCCGGCACCGCCGTCCGGGTGGTGTCCGCCGACCTCTCCGACCCCGACGCGGCCAGGGCCGTGGTCGCGGCCGCCGTCCAGGACGCCCCGCTCTCCGGGGTGTTCCACCTGGCCGGGGCCACCGCCGACCGCGCCTTCGACCAACTGACGCCCGAGGACTGGGAGAAGGTGTTCGCCGCCAAGGCGGCCGGCGCCCGCCACCTGGCCGAGGCCGTCAAGGACATCGAGCTGACCGCCTTCGTGCTCTTCTCCTCGGCCGCCGGCCTGCTCGGCAACGCCGGCCAGACCAACTACGGCGCGGCCAACGGCTACCTCAACGGCCTCGCCGAGTCGCTGCGGGCCGAGGGCGTCCCCGCCACCGCCGTCGAGTGGGGCCCGTGGGTGCCCAGCGCCAAGGGCGGCATGGCCTCCTCGGACGCGGCCCGCAAGGCGATCGGCCGACTCGGCATCGAGCCGCTGACCGACGAGTCCGCGACCCCGCTGCTCGGCTACGCCGCCACGGCGGCCGGAGCCCGGCTGCTCGCCGTGGACATCGACGTCACCAAGTACCTGGAGGCGCTGCGCGGCCACCCGCGCTCGGCGCTGGTCCGGGAGCTCGCCGGCCCGTCCCGGCCCGCCGCCGCCCCCGCGGCCGAGCCGGCCGCCGAGGCCCACAGCGGCGGGGTCGGCCACTTCGGAACCGGCGGACCGCGCGGGTGGCTCTCCGCCCGACTGGTCGAACTCCCCGACGAGGAGCGGGAGTCGGAGCTGCGGGAGATCCTCCAGGTGCTCATCGGCGAGACCCTGGGCGAGCCCGACGCGGTGGCCGACCACGACCTCGGCTTCGAGGACGCCGGGATGGACTCGATCATGGTGCTGGACCTCGGCGACACCCTCGGCAAGGCCCTGGAC
>NZ_JAFLNG010000299.1 GCF_017427025.1 Streptomyces sp. FH025 | reverse complement strand
GCTCACCTGGCTCGCCGTGCGCCGCCACGGCGCCACGGCCGCGCTCGACCTCGTCGGCGAGGGCATCCGACGCACCGCCACCAAGGCCGGGGCGCCGCAGAAGTTCCACGTCACCATGACCCGGGCCTGGGTCGCGCTGGTGGCCCGGCACGCCGGGGACGCGGCCGACTTCGAGGAGTTCGCCGCCCGCCACCCCGAGCTGCTCGACCGGGACCTGCTCACCCGCCACTACCGGCCCGGGACTCTGGCCGACGAGCGGGCCCGCACGACGTGGGTCGAGCCGGACCTCATGCCCTTCCCCCCGGAGCCGCTGAGCCCCGACCGCGCACGGACCGCTGAGCCCCGACCTCGCAGGGACCGCTGAGCCCCGATCGCGCACCGCTTGAGCCCGCCGGCCGACCGACCGGCGGGCTCTCGCGCATTCGCCCGGCTACCTTGCTAGCAAGCTAATGTGCTACTAGCATCGCCGGTGTGGGAGACGACGATGTGAAGCAGTTCAACGTGTACCTGCCGATCGGCCTGATCAAGCAGGTCAAGTACCGCGCCATCGAGGAGGAGCTGTCGCTCTCGGCGCTGGTCGCCGCGGCACTGCGCGCCTACCTCGAAGCCCCCACCCCCCAGCACGAGCAACCGTTCGACGAATCCGTCCAGGAGGACTGAGATGGCGACCGAAGGCATCGAAGCCGTGTTCATCGAGACCCACAACTGGGGCAAGTCCGTGAAGTTCTTCCAGGGCCTGGGCTACCAGCTGGAGTTCGAGACCGACCACAACTCGGGCCAGCTGCGCAACGGCGACGGCCCGACCCTCTTCATCGCCGAGGTCCCCGCGGACCGGGAGACGCCGCTCCAGCTGGTGCTGAAGGTCGCCGACGCCGACGCCTTCGAGCCCGGCGACGGCGTGGAGGTGGTGACCCCGTTCGAGGACACCCACTTCGGCACCAGGCTGGCCACCGTCCGCGACCCCGACGGGCGGCTCTGGAACCTCCAGGCGCCGGCCGAGGACCGGTCCTGACGGGCAGGCCCTGAGGTCAACCGACAGGCCGGTAGGGCGGATCAGCCGTACCGGCCGTCGGCGTCACTCCCGCTCCGGGCCGACCTCCGAGCGAATTCCCGGGCGGCCCCTACTCCGTGGCGATCTCCGCGAGGATCTCCTCGACCGCCTTCCGGGCCCGCTCGGCGTCCTCCGCCACCAGTCTGATCCTGGTCCGGCGGTCGAGGAGGTCGGCGGCGTCCAGGGCGCCCTCGTGCGTCACGGCGTAGGCGACCTCGGCGCGCGTCACGTCGATTCCCTCGGCCACCGGCGCCGACTCCCCCGCCGCCAGGACCTCGTGGGCCAGCCCGCCGTGGCGGGCGATCAGCGAGGCGGGCACCCCCTGGGCGGGCAGCGGGCGGCTGTCGCCGTGCCCCGGGGCGCCGACCAGCGGGAGGCGGGCCGTCCAGCAGGCACGGGCCGGCAGGCCGCGCAGCCGGACGGCGGCGTCCACCGCGTCCTCGGCCATCCTGCGGTAGGTGGTGAGCTTGCCGCCGACCACGGTGACCACCCCGGAGGGGGACTCCAGCACCGCGTGCTCCCGGGAGATGTCGGCGGTGCTCCCGCCGCCGGTGTCGATCAGCGGGCGCAGCCCGGCGTAGGCGCCGCGCACGTCCGCCCTGGTCAGCGCGGTGGCGAGGGCGGCGTTGACGGTGTCCAGGAGGAACGTCAACTCGGCTTCGGTGGGCTGTGGTTCGTCCGGGATCGGCCCCGGGGCGTCCTCGTCGGTCAGCCCGATCGCCACCCTGCCGAGTTGCTGCGGCAGGGCGAAGACGAAGCGGCTGGTGGAGCCAGGCACCGGCACGGTGAGCGCGGCGGTCGGGTGCCCCAGGGCCTCGGCGTCCACCAGCAGGTGGGTGCCTCGGCTGGGGCGCAGCTTGATGGAGGTGTCCACCTCGCCCGCCCAGACGCCGGTGGCGTTGACCACCGCGCCCGCCCGGACGGTCAGACCCTGGCCGGTCAGCGCGTCGACCAGTCGGGCGGAGGTGCCGGTGACGTCCTCGGCCCGCACCCGGGTCAGCACGCTCGCCCCGTACTGCGCGGCGGTGCGCGCCAGGGCGACCACCAGCCGTGCGTCGTCCACGAGCTGGCCGTCGTGCGCGACCAGCGCGCCGCGCAGGCCGGCCGCCCGTACGCCCGGCACCAGTCGGCGGGTCGCGGTCGCGTCGATCCGGCGCACCCGGGGCAGCAGGGCGCCCGGCGTTCCGGCGCTCAGCCGCAGCGCGTCCCCGGCATGGAAGCCGGCGCGGATCAGCGAGGCCTGGCCCGGCCGCAGCAAGTCAGGGAGCAGCGGGACGAGTTGGGGCAGGGCGCGGATCAGGTGCGGGGCGGTGCGGGTCATCAGCACGCCGCGTTCCACGGCGCTCTCCCGCGCCACCTTGATCCTCCCGGAGGCGAGGTAGCGCAGGCCGCCGTGCACCAGCTTGGAGCTCCAGCGGCTCGTACCGAAGGCGAGGTCGCGGGCCTCGACCAGCACCGTGCGCAGGCCGCGCGAGGCGGCGTCCAGAGCCACCCCGGCGCCGGTGACTCCACCGCCGATCACCAGCAGGTCGACGCGCGGATCGTCGGCGAGCGCGTCGAGTTCCAACCTCCGTCGGACGGCGTTGAGTTGGCTGGTTCCCGCGAAGGGGCCGGCGAAGGGACCGGCAGGGCGGCCTGCGGTGGGCGTCATGGCGCGAGGTATCCGTTCAGCGCTCTGGCCAGTTCGCGCCGCCAGGCCGCCTCGGGAAGCAGGGAGGCGACCATGCGGTGCGACTGGACGGTGGACTGGGCGATCAGCAGGACCATGGCGGCCAGTTCGGTCGGCTCGCCGGCGCGGATCGAGCCGTCGGCCTGGCCCAGCTCGATGCCGGTGCGCAGCGCCTCCAGCAGGCCGCGCTGGCTGGTGCCGAGCCGCTCGACGACGTACCGCAGCAGCAGGTCGGAGTCGTCGGAGTGGAGCAGTGCGCCGAGCACCGGGTGGTCGCGCAGCCGCACCGATACCTCGACCACCCGCGTCACGAAGGTCTCCCGGTCGCGGACGGCCAGCGCGGTGCCCTCCAGGGTGGCCAGGATCTCCCGGGTGAGCAGCGCCCCGATCACCGCCTGGACGTCCGGCCAGCGACGGTAGACGGTCGGGCGGCTGACCCCGGCGCGGCGGGCGATCTCCGCCAACTGGGTGCGCCGGACGCCGAGTTGCACGATCAGGTGGGCAGCGGCGTCCAGGATCGCGTCGTCGGTGCTGCGGGGCCCTTCGGGCGCGGCGTTACTACTTGACATGATGTGTGAAACTGTAACGCATGGCACCTGAGACGCAAGCGGGACCGGCCGGAGCCGCGCTTCCGCTCCCCCCGATGAAGTGGGACGCCTGGGGCGACCCGGCCCTCGCCAAGGAGCTGTCCGCGGACATCAAGGGGCTGCTCGCCGCCGCCCTCGGCGTCACCGGCGACGCCGCCCCCGGGCCGGACGCCGCGGACGTCGTGCTGCGCCCCTCCCGGATCCGGGCCGAGGACCTCGACGCGCTGGCCGCCGCCGTCGGCAAGGAGCACGTCAGCGCCGCCGACGCCGACCGGCTGCCCCGCGCCGGCGGCAAGTCGACCCCCGACCTGCTGCGCCGCCGCAGCCGCGAGCCGCAGGCGGCGCCCGACGCCGTCGTCCTGCCCGGCACCGAGGACGAGATCGCCGCCGTCCTCGCCGTCTGCGCCGAACGCCGCCTCGCCGTCGTCCCGTTCGGCGGCGGCACCAGCGTGGTCGGCGGCCTCGACCCCGAGCGCGGCGGCCTGGACGCCGTCGTCTCGCTCGACCTGCGCCGCTTCGACCGGCTCCTCGACCTCGACGAGACCTCCGGCGAGGCCGTCCTCGGCGCGGGCCTCACCGGCCCCGCGGCAGAGGCCCTGCTCGCCGAACGCGGCTGGGAACTCGGCCACTACCCGCAGAGCTTCCGCTACGCCACCATCGGCGGCTTCGCGGCCACCCGCTCCTCCGGCCAGGACTCCGCCGGGTACGGACGCTTCGACGAGATGGTGCGCGGCCTGCGCGTCGTCACCCCCGCCGGGGTGCTCGACCTCGGCCGCGCCCCCGCCTCCGCCGCCGGGCCCGACCTGCGCCAGCTCTTCCTCGGCTCCGAAGGCACCCTCGGCGTGATCACCGCCGTCCGCCTGCGCGTCCACCCGCTGCCCGCCGTCAAGGCCTACGAGGCGTGGAGCTTCCCCGACTTCGCCACCGGCTCGGCCGCGCTGCGCGCCGTCGAGCAGCAGGGCACCGGGCCGACCGTCATCCGGCTCTCCGACGAGGCCGAGACCATGGTCAACCTCGCCATGACCGAACAGATCGGCGGCGCCCCGGCGGTCAGCGGCTGCCTGGCCGTCACCGTCTTCGAGGGCAGTGCCGAACAGGTCGCCGCCCGGCACCGGTTGACCCGCGAGGTGCTGCTCGCCGCCGGGGGCACCTCGCTCGGCGACGGCCCGGCCCGGGCCTGGGAGCACGGCCGGTTCAACGCCCCCTACCTGCGCGACTCCCTGCTCAGCGCGGGCGCGCTCTGCGAGACCCTGGAGACCGCGGCCGACTGGAGCCGGCTGGCGGGGCTGCGGGTCGCCGTCACCGAGGCGCTCACCACCGCCCTGCCCGGCGCGCTCGTGCTCTGCCACATCTCGCACGTCTACCCGACCGGCGCCTCGCTCTACTTCACCGTCGTCGCCGCCCTCGGCGAGGAGCCGCTCGACCGCTGGGCCACCGCCAAGCGGGCCGCCGGGGACGCCATCCTCGGCGCCGGCGGCACCATCACCCACCACCACGCGGTCGGCGCCGACCACCGGCCGTGGATGAGCGAGGAGATCGGCGACCTCGGCGTGCGCATCCTGCGCGCCGTCAAGGCCGAACTCGACCCGGCGGGCATCCTCAACCCCGGCAAGCTGATCCCATGAGCCGTGCCCGTGGGGAGGTCGGCGCGAGAACCGTCCGCAGGGTCGTCGTTCTCACCAACCCGGCGGCGGGCATCGGCCACGCCGAACCCGCCGCCCGCCGGGCCGTCGCCCGCCTGCGCGCCCTCGGAGTCGAGGTCGAACCGCAGGCCGGGCGCTCGCCCGAGGACGCCGTACGCCTCGCCCGCGAGGCCGCCGCCGACGGTGTGGACGCGCTGGCCGTCGTCGGCGGCGACGGCATGATCAACCTCACCCTCCAGGCCCTCGCCGGCACCCCCGTACCGCTCGGCGTGATACCCGCCGGCACCGGCAACGACCACGCCCGCGAGTACGGGCTGCCGCTCGGCGACCCCGAGGCCGCCGCCGACGTCATCGCCGCCGGACGCGTCCGCGACGTCGACCTCGGCCGGATCACCGGCCCCGACGGCGCGGTGCGCTGGTACGGCTCCGTCCTCGCCACCGGCTTCGACTCCCTGGTCACCGACCGCGCCAACCGGATGCGCTGGCCGCGCGGCCGGATGCGCTACAACCTCGCCATCCTCGCCGAGTTCGCCAACCTGCGCCCCCTGCCCTTCCGGATCACCCTCGCCGACGGCACCGTCATCGAACGCGACCTCACCCTCGCCGCCGTCGGCAACACCCGCAGCTACGGCGGCGGCATGCTGATGTGCCCCGCCGCCATCCCCGACGACGGCCTGCTCGACCTCACCCTCGTCGACGCCATGCCCCGGCTGCGGATCGCCCGCTTCTTCCCCACCCTCTTCAAGGGCACCCACACCACCCGCCCGGAGGTCACCACCCTGCGCACCGAGTCCCTGCGGATCGAATCCCCCGGCATCACCGCCTACGCCGACGGCGAGTTCATCGCGGCGCTCCCCATCGAGGTCACCGTCCAGAAAGGGGCCCTGCGACTCCTGGTGCCATGAACCGCGGACCGAGCCGTGGACCGAGCCGTGGAGCGAGCGAGGCGGTCAGGCGTCGTCCCCGTTGCCGACCCACCACTCGACGCCGCCGATCCCATCGACCCAGGCGTCCATCACCCGCTCCACGGCCGGCCAGCCGGCCGACCGCGCCACCGTGACGACCACGAAGCGGCCGTCCGCCGGCGCCTCCACCAGGCCGCCCAACTCGGCCATGCCCGTGCTCAGTTCACCCACCTCCGCAGGCGCGAGACCTCGCCCGTCCGGGCGGGCCGCCTGCAGACACAGGTTGCCGCCAGGCTCCACGACCTCGAAGCCGCCGTCCGCAGCGACCCGCAGCCGGTCGCCCGCCGCACACCCGAGGACCAGCCCGGGGCTCCCGGCCAACACCACCAGCCCGTCCTCGACGACTCGTGCCGGCAGCACCTCGTGGACCGGACGCTCCTCGTCGACGTACCCGGCGAGGAGGCGGATGTGCGTGAACGTCATGCCCGGCACGATACGGTCCCGGGGTGACATCCCCGTCCCCGCCTGCCGACTGCACGGCCCCGGCCTCGACACCTCCGCGCTGCTCGGCCGCCGCCTGGTGGGCGTGATCGCCGCCCGGCATGTGGTCGAGGGCGGGCGCGATCCCGTTCCGACCGACCTCGCCGCCCGCGACGAACACCACCCGATGACCGGGCGCATGACGGGGTCGGCTCAGGCCGCGTGCTCCTCCCGGCGCAGGCGGAAGACGACGTTGCGGCGCGCCCGGTCCTGCGGGGCGGCGGGGTCGGGGAAGTCCTCGGCGGCGTCGTGGGTCATCCCGAGGCGGCGCATCACGGCCTGCGAGCGCTGGTTGGAGGCGGTGGTGATGGCGAGGATCTCGGGGAGGGCGAGCGTGTCGAAGCCGTACGCGAGGACCGCCCGGGCCGCCTCCGTCGCGTAGCCGTGGCCCCAGGCCGACCGGGCCAGGCGCCAGCCGATCTCGACTCCGCTGACCGGGTCCTGCTCCTCGACCTCGTCCAGGCCCGCGAAGCCGATGAACTCGCCGCCCTCCCGGGTCTCGACGGCCAGCCACCCGTACCCGCGCTGTTCGAGCTCCGCCGCGAACCGCGCGACCGAGGCATCGCTCTGCTCGCGGGTGAGGATGCCGCCGAGGTGCTCGCGGACCTCCGGGTCGGCGTTCATCGCGGCCCAGGGCGCGAGGTCGGACTCCCGCCAGGGGCGGATCAGCAGGCGTTCGGTGATCATTTCGTTCATGCCCCAACCCAACGGCACGCCGCCCGCGCGGGCAACCGAAAAACGGGGTGCTCCGCCGGGCCTCCGAGCGGTAGCGTGCGAAGCATGTCGAGCCCCGAGGCATCCAAGGTGGGGGCGTTCGGTCACGCCGTCCGCCCCCTGAACCACCGCTGAACCGCTGAGTTCACCGACCCGATCGTGCGTACGGCCGATCGGGCGGGTGCGTGTGTCCTCCGCGGGGGCGGGCTGCGGTGACGAGACGGACGGTTCCTGTCCTGACTCCCACCTCCTCCCGGAGCCTCTCGATGCCTCTTCCGCTGTACCTTCTCGCCCTGGCCGTGTTCGCCATGGGCACCTCGGAGTTCATGCTCGCCGGCCTGCTGCCGGGCCTCGCCGCCGACCTCGGCGTGCCGCTCGGGACGGCGGGCACCCTCACCTCGGCGTTCGCGCTCGGCATGGTGGTCGGCGCCCCGCTGATGGCCGTGCTGGCCCGCAACCGGCCGGGGCGCGCCACCCTGTTCGGCTTCGTGCTGGTCTTCGCGGCGGCGCACGCCGTCGGGGCCGTCACCACGAGCTTCCCGGTGCTGTTCGCGAGCCGTGTCGTGGCCGCGCTCGCCGATGCGGGCTTCCTCGCGGTGGCGCTGACCACCGCCACCGCGCTGGTCCCGCCGGACCGCAAGGGGCGGGCGCTCGCCGTACTGCTCTCGGGCACGACGGTGGCCACGGTCGCCGGGGTGCCCGGGGGTGCGGTCCTGGGCGCGCTCCTCGGCTGGCGGGCGGTGTTCTGGGCGGTGGCCGCGCTCTGCCTGCCCGCCGCCGTCGGCGTCCTGCTCGGCCTCCCGGCGCCCACCTCGGCGGAGCGGGAAGCCACCACGGCGGAGCCGGCGCCCACCGCGGCGAAGCGGGAACCCGGCCGCCCCACCCTGCGCGCCGAACTCGCCCAGCTGCGGCGCCCGAAGCTGCGGAAGGTCCTGCTGCTGGCCGCGATGGTGAACGCCGCGACCTTCGGCGGCTTCACCTTCCTCGCCCCGGTCGTGACCGGTCCCGCCCGGCTCGGCGACCTGTGGGTGCCCGTGGCCCTGGTGCTGTTCGGGGCCGGTTCCTTCCTCGGCGTCACCGCCGCCGGGCGGCTCGCGGACCGCCGCCCCGGCCTGGTCCTCGCCGTCGCCGGTCCGCTGCTGCTGCTCGGCTGGCCGGCGCTGGCCGTCCTGGCGGATGAACCGGCCGCCCTGCTCCCCCTCGTCCTCCTGCTGGGCGCGCTGGCCTTCGCCCTCGGCGGCACCCTGATCACCCGGGCCCTGTACGAGGCACCGGGCGCCCCCACCATGGCCGGCGCCTACGCGACCGCCGCCCTCAACCTCGGCGCCACCGCGGGCCCCCTGCTCGCCGCGACCACCCTCACCACCCCCGCCGGGGCGCTCGGCCCGTTCTACGCCGCCGCCCTCCTCATCGCGGCCGCCCTCCTGCTCGCCGCGCTCCCGCCCCGGCTCGGCTGAGTCTCAGTCGGCCACCCTCAGCACGATCTTCCCCTGGAGGTGCCCCAGTTCGCCCCGGCGGTGGGCGGCCGCGGCCTCGCGCAGCGGGTACACGCTGTCCAGTGCCACCCGGACACGGCCGTCCGCCAGCAGTTCGGCGAGGTCGGCGAGGTCGCTGCCGCTGGAGCGGACCTGCCAGCCTTCGTGGAGGACGATCCCGAGCTCCGCCGCCCGCTCGGGCCGGTAGTCGCCGAGGTAGGCCGGCACCACGCGGCCCCCGCGCCGCAGGACGGGCAGCAGCCGGTGGGCCTCGGGGCCGGCGACGTTGTCGAACAGGAGGTCCGCGTCGCGGACCTCCTGTTCGACCGGGGCCTTGGTGTAGTCCACGAAGCGGTCGGCGCCGAGCCCGAGCACGAACTCCTCGTGCTGCCCCGAGGCGACC
>NZ_JAFLNG010000298.1 GCF_017427025.1 Streptomyces sp. FH025 | reverse complement strand
CCCGATCTCGGCCTTGAACACCACCTGCCCGTCCTCCGTGAACCGCGCGAACGACCGCCCGGTGGAGACGAGTTCGGCCACCCGGGCCTGGTAGAGGAGACCCCCGTCCCCGGCCAGCGGCGACACCCCCACCTCCTCGGTGAACATCGCCACGCACGCCGGCATCAGCGTCTCGACCTCGTTGCGCCGCACCCTGCGCACCAGCGGATCGGGCTCGATCTCCGCCGACGGTGCGGAGGTCGCCAACAGCGGCTGGTGCCCCCGGACTTCGCGTGCCGGGCCCCAACTCCGCTCCAGCAGCGCCCAGAAGGCGGCGGTCGAATCGGCCGGCCCCACGATCGAGGAGCAGCGCCGCCCCTGCCGCCGGGCCCGCTCGGCGAAGGCGGCGACGGCCGTCGGCCCGGCGTTGACCAGGACGAGGTTCGCCCCGGCGTAGCAGAGGGCGTCCAGGACGCCGTCCCCGTCGTACCACCCCCACAGCTCCCCGCCGAGCCGCCACGGGTCCAGCCCGACCGCCTCGACCCGGGTCGCGACGAAGGCGTTGGCGACCGGGTCGCGGTGGAGGACCTCCAGGGCGTCCGCGAGATCGGGCGGCTCCAGCACCCTGGTGGTGGCCAGCGCCCGGGCGGCCTGGAAGGAGCTGGGCAGCATCACACCTCGATCGAGCATCGAGACCGCACCTCACTGAGACGACTCTGGCCGCACCCTACTCCGTGGCCCCACCCGGCTACGGCCGCGGGGCCGTCCGCGAACGGACGGCCCCGCTTCCGGAAAACTATGCTGCAATCGCGTTCGGACCGTAAGACGGCCGCTGCGCGGCGGCGGTCACTCCGCGGCGACGACGGTCGGCGAACCGGCCTCGACGCCCTCCTCCTGCATCTGCTCGGCGAGCTTGAGCGCCTCCTCGATCAGGGTCTCGACGATCTTCGACTCGGGCACGGTCTTGATCACCTGCCCCTTCACGAAGATCTGGCCCTTGCCGTTGCCGGAGGCGACCCCGAGGTCGGCCTCACGGGCCTCGCCCGGCCCGTTCACGACGCAGCCCATGACGGCCACCCGCAGCGGCACCTCCATGCCCTCCAGCCCGGCGGTGACCTCCTCCGCGAGCTTGTAGACGTCCACCTGGGCGCGGCCGCAGGACGGGCAGGAGACGATCTCCAGCCCGCGCTGGCGCAGCCCGAGCGATTCGAGGATCTGGGTGCCGACCTTGATCTCCTCGGCCGGCGGGGCGGACAGCGAGACCCGGATGGTGTCGCCGATGCCCTCGGCCAGCAGCGCGCCGAAGGCGACTGCGGACTTGATGGTGCCCTGGAAGGCCGGGCCGGCCTCGGTGACGCCCAGGTGCAGCGGGTAGTCGCAGGCGGCCGCGAGCTGACGGTAGGCCTGGATCATCACGACCGGGTCGTTGTGCTTGACCGAGATCTTGATGTCGCGGAAGTCGTGCTCCTCGAACAGCGAGCACTCCCACAGCGCGGACTCGACCAGCGCCTCCGGGGTGGCCCGGCCGTACTTCTCCAGCAGGCGCTTGTCGAGCGAGCCGGCGTTGACGCCGATCCGGATCGGCACCCCGGCGTCCTTGGCGGCCTTGGCGATCTCGCCGACCTTGTCGTCGAAGGCCTTGATGTTGCCCGGGTTGACGCGCACGGCCGCGCAGCCGGCGTCGATCGCGGCGAAGACGTACTTCGGCTGGAAGTGGATGTCGGCGATGACCGGGATCTGCGACTTCTTGGCGATGATCGGCAGCGCGTCGGCGTCGTCCTGGGAGGGGACGGCGACGCGGACGATCTGGCAGCCGGACGCCGTGAGCTGGGCGATCTGCTGCAGCGTGGCGTTGATGTCCGAGGTGACCGTGGTGGTCATCGACTGCACCGAGACCGGGGCGTCGCCGCCCACCGGTACGTTGCCGACCATGATCTGCCGGGAGTAACGGCGCTTGGCGAGCGGCTTGAGCGGCAGGGACGGAATACCGAGCGAGATCGCGGTCATGTGCGCAGGGTTCCCCGGGGTTGAGGTGTGGTCGACCGCCCGGCCGCTGGGACGACCGAGGCCGGGCGCGCGGACTTTCGCGCACCCGGCCTCCACGGTACGGCACGGCCGGCGCGCCCAGCACACCCGCCGTACCCGAACGCCCTAGCCGATCTTCACCGGGTTCACCAGGTCCGCGACCATCACCAACAGGGTGAAACCGATGAAGATGCTGGCCACGACGTAGGCCACCGGCATCAGCTTGGCGACGTCGAACGGGCCCGGGTCGGGCCGGCGGAACAGCTGTGCGAAGCGGCGCCGGACCGACTCCCAGACCGCGCCGGCGATGTGGCCGCCGTCCAGCGGGAGCAGCGGCAGCATGTTGAACAGGAAGAGCGACAGGTTGATGCCGGCCAGCAGGTTCACGAAGATCGCGACCCGCTGGGTGGCCGACTCGTGGAGGGAGAACACCTCGCCGCTGACCCGGGCGGCGCCGACCATGCCGATCGGCGAGTCCGGATCGCGCGGGGCGTCGCCGACGACGGCGTTCCACAGGCCCGGGATCTTGCCGGGCAGGGCGGCCAGCGACTTCACCCCGTTCTCGGCCATGTCGTACATCCGGTCGACGGACTGCCCGAAGCCGAGCTGAACGGTTTCGTACCTGGGGGTGAAGCCGAGGAACCCCGCCTGGACGGTCTGGCCCTTCACCGGCGCGCCGTTGCCGTCGTACTTCTGCACGTCGTTGACGGCGATGGTGGGCTTGAAGGTGAGCTGCTGGCCGCCGCGGTCCACGACGATCTCCACCTGCTTGCCGGCGGACTTCCGGATGTCCGCCTGGAGCTGGTCGTAGTCGCGGATCCGGTCGCCGTCGAAGGAGAGCACCTTGTCGTCCTGGCGCAGGCCCACCGCGTTGGCCGGGGTCTTGGGCGCGTCGGCGGGGCAGGTGTCGGTGGGCTGGCCGGCCTTGACGACGCACTGGGCGACCGAGCCGATGGTCGGCACCGCCATGGAGACGCCGAAGCCCATCATGACCGTCAGGAAGAGCCCGAACGCCAGGATCAGGTTCATGAACGGCCCGGCGAACATGACGATGACCCGCTTCCAGGGCTTGCGGGTGTAGAACAGCCGGTGCTCGTCGCCCTCCTGGAGCTCCTCGTAGGAGGCCTCACGGGCGTCCTCGATCATGGTCCGCCAGGGCGAGCTGCTGCGCTTGGTGATCCGGCCGTCCTCGCCCGGCGGGAACATCCCGATCATCCGGATGTACCCGCCGAACGGGATCGCCTTGAAGCCGTACTCGGTCTCACCCTTCCGGCGCGACCACAGGGTCGGGCCGAAGCCGACCATGTACTGCGGCACCCGGATGCCGAACAGCTTGGCCGTGGAGAGGTGGCCGAGCTCGTGCCAGGCGATCGAGAAGAGCAGCCCGACCACGAAGACCAGGATGCCGACCACCGTCAAAACCGTTGCCACCGCTGGCCCTCCGTCATGCCGCTCCGCTCATCGTCTCGTCGTACCGCGATCCGTGCCGCGTCGGGTGCGACGCCGGTACCCCTGGTACCGGCGTCCCGACGCCGCCCTCCGGGGTCGAGGCCGTCAGCCCGCCGCCAGCTCGCGGGCCCGGGCGCGCGCCCAGTCCTCCGCGTGCAGGACGTCCTCGACGGTCAGGGAAGTTCCCGCCGCGGGCGTCCCGTGCTCGGCCACGACCTTGGCAACAGTGTCCACGATCCCGGTGAAGGCGAGGCGGCCCTTCAGGAAGGCCTCCACGCACTCCTCGTTCGCGGCATTGAACACCGCCGGAGCCGTCCCGCCCAGGGTGCCCACCTCGCGCGCCAGCTCGACGGCCGGGAAGGCCTCGTCGTCCAGCGGGAAGAACTCCCAGGTCGCGGCCTTGGTCCAGTCGCACGCGGGGGCGGCGTCCGGCACCCGGTCCGGCCAGCCCAGGCCCAGCGCGATCGGCATCCGCATGTCCGGCGGGCTGGCCTGCGCCAGCGTCGAACCGTCGGTGAACTCCACCATCGAGTGCACCACCGACTGCGGATGGACCACGACCTCGATCCGGTCGAAGGGCACGTCGTACAGCAGGTGCGCCTCGATCACCTCCAGGCCCTTGTTCACCAGGGTGGCCGAGTTGATCGTGACCACCGGGCCCATCGCCCAGGTCGGGTGCGCCAGCGCGTCCTGCGGGGTCACCCCGGCCAGCTGCTCCCGGGTCCGGGTCCGGAACGGGCCGCCGCTCGCCGTCACCACCAGCTTGCGGACCTCCGCCCGGGTGCCGCCGGCCAGCGCCTGGAACAGCGCCGCGTGCTCGGAGTCCACCGGCACGATCTGCCCCGGCTTCGCCACCGCCTTGACCAGCGGCCCGCCGACGATCAGCGACTCCTTGTTCGCCAGCACCAGCACCCGGCCCGCCGTCAGCGCGGCCAGCGTCGGCCGCAGCCCGATCGAGCCGGTGATGCCGTTCAGCACCGAGTGGCACTCCATCGCGGCCAGCTCGGTCGCCGCGTCCGGCCCCACCAGCACGGCCGGCAGCGCCCGGCCCGCCGCCTTCGCCGCCAGCGCCTCGCGCAGCGCCGGCTCAGCCGCCGGATCGGCCACCGCCACGGTGTGCACACCCAGCCGCAGCGCCTGCTCGGCGAGCAGCTCCACCCGGCCGCCCGCCGCCGACAGGGCGACCACCCGGAAACGGTCCGGGTTGCGGAGCACGATGTCGATGGCCTGGGTGCCGATCGAGCCGGTCGAGCCGAGGATCACCAGCTCCCGGGGGCCGGAGGGGTCCGCCACGGTGGGCGCGAAACGCAGCTGCGGGTGAGCGAGCGAAGTCATGCGCCCATTGTGTCCTGCTCACGGGCGTCCTGTTCCCGGGTGTCCTGCTCGTGGGCGTCCTGTTCGCGCGTGTCCTGTTCCCGGGTGTCCTGTTCGCGGCACCCCCCAGAGCGGCCCCGGGCGGCTCGGACTACCGTCGGACCCATGCGTACCGTCATCGCCGGAGGCCACGGACAGATCGCGCTGAAGCTGGAGCGGCTGCTCGCCGAACGCGGCGACCGCCCCGCCGGGATCATCCGCCGCCCCGAACAGGCCCAGGACCTCGTCGACGCCGGCGCCGAGCCGCTGCTGCTCGACCTGGAGGCCGCCACCGCCCCGCAGCTCGCCGCCCTGCTCGCCGACGCCGACGCGGTGGTCTTCGCCGCCGGCGCAGGACCGGGCAGCGGCGCCGCCCGCAAGAACACCGTCGACCGCGACGCGGCCGTGCTGCTCGCCGACGCCGCCGAACTCGCCGGGGTCCGGCGCTACCTGATGGTCTCCTCGATGGGCGCCGACGCGGCCGCCCTGCACCCCGCCGACGCCGTCTTCGAGACCTACCTACGGGCCAAGGGCGCCGCTGACGACGCCGTCCGCTCCCGCACCGCCCTGGACTGGACGGTGCTGCGTCCCGGGCGGCTCACCGACGGCCCCGGCACCGGCCTGGTCCGCCTCGCCCCCTCGGTCAACCGCGGCGCTGTCGACCGGGCCGACGTGGCCGCCGTCCTGGCCGAGCTGCTGCGCGAGCCCCGCACCGCCGGGCGGACCCTGGAGCTGGTCGCCGGGAACGCCACCGTCGCGGAGGCGGTCGCCGCCGCCACCCGGCACGACAACTGAGCGGGTGAAACGGGTGGAGGGCCCGGTTCGATGAACCGGGCCCTCCACCGCTGGGTGCGTCCCTGAGAGGGGTCTCCGAGACCTCAGAGGGTCTCGGAGACCTCAGAGGCCTTCAGAGGGTCTCAGAGATCGAGGCCGGTCAGGACCATGACCTTCTCGACGGTGTAGTCGTCCATCGCGTACCGGACGCCCTCACGGCCGACACCGGAGTCCTTGACGCCGCCGTACGGCATCTGGTCGGCGCGGTAGGACGGCGCGTCGCCGATGATCACACCGCCGACCTCCAGCTCCCGCTGGGCGCGGAAGGCGGTCTGCAGGTCGTGCGTGAACACGCCCGCCTGAAGGCCGAACGCGGAGTCGTTGACGGCCGCGAAGGCCTCGTCCACGCCGTCCACCTTGTGCAGCGACAGCACCGGGCCGAACACCTCGGCCTTGGCCAGGATGGCGTCCTCGGGCAGCTCGGCCAGCACGGTCGGGGCGACGGTCGCACCCTCGCGGGTACCGCCGGTGAGCACCTTGGCGCCCTTGGCGACGGCGTCCTCGATCCAGGACTCCACCCGCTTGGCGGCGTTCTCGTCGATCAGCGGGCCGACGTCCGTCGAGGCGTCGTTCGGGTCACCGGTGACCTGCGCCTTGACCTTGGCCACGACCTTCTCCACCAGCGCGTCGTACACCGACGCGTCGGCGATCACCCGCTGCACCGAGATGCAGGACTGGCCGCCCTGGTAGTTGGCGAACATCGCGATCCGGGTGGCCGCCCAGTCCAGGTCGGCCTCCGAGGACCAGTCGGCGAGCACCACGGCCGCGGCGTTGCCGCCGAGCTCCAGGGTGCAGTGCTTGCGCGGCACCGAGTCCATGATCTGGTAGCCGACCTTGTCCGAACCGGTGAAGGAGATCACCGGCACGCGCTTGTCCTGCACCAGGGCCGGCATCCGGTCGTTCGGCACGGTCAGGATCGACCAGGAGCCGGCCGGCAGGTCCGTCTCGGCCAGGATCTCGCCCAGCACCATCGCCGACAGCGGGGTCGACGGGGCCGGCTTGAGGATGATCGGGGCGCCGACCGCGATCGCCGGGGCGACCTTGTGGGCGACCAGGTTCAGCGGGAAGTTGAACGGGGCGATCCCCAGCACCACACCGCGCGGGAACCGGCGCACCACCGCGAAACGGCCCACGCCGCCCGGGTCGGTGTCCAGCCGCATCGTCTCGCCGTTGGTGCGGCGCGCCTCCTCGGCGGCCCAGCGGAAGACCGACACCGCACGGCCGATCTCACCGCGGGCCCACTTGATCGGCTTGCCGTTCTCGGCGGTGACCAGCTGGGCGAGCTCCTCGGTGCGCTCGGTCAGCCGCTTGGCCACGTGGTCCAGCGCGGCGGCCCGCTGGTGCGCCGGAGTGGCGGCGAACACCGGCAGCGCGGCGACGGCGGCGTCCAGCGCCTCCTCGACCTGCGCCTCGGTCGGAATGCTGACCTTGCCGACCAGACGGCCGTCCCAGCTGTTGTGCACCTCGAAGTCGGCGTCACCGCTCGCCCGGCGGCCGGCGAGCCAGAAATCGTACGTGGTGGTCACCGTGGTACCGGCCCTCTCCTCGTCGTCGTACGGCCCACGGGCGTGGGACCCGAACCCGAGGGTAGGTGCGACGGCGCACCGACCGGATTGGCCGACTAGGAGCGTTCGGCCACGGGGCCACTCCACCGCGTCCAGGCGGGTGTTCCGTTCCCCGCCTGCTCCGCCTACTCCTCGCCGGAGCGCAGCGCCAACCACAGCTCCATCCGCACGTCGGTGTCGTCCAGCGAACGACCCAACAGCTCCTCGACCCGGCGCATCCGGTACCGCAGCGTGTGCCGGTGCACCCCCAGATCGGCCGCCGCCGCGTCCCACTGGCCGTGCCGCGACAGCCACGCCCGCAGCGAGGCCACCAGATCGCCCCGGGCCGTCCGATCGTGCTCGCGCAGCGGCCGCAGCAGCCCCTCCGCGAACGCCGTCACCGCGTCCTCCCCGAGCAGCGGCAGCAGCGAACCCGCACCGACCTCCTCGTGGTCCACCGACCGGCGGCCACCGCGCAGCGCCACCGCCAGCGCCCGCTCCGCCTGCGCGTGCGCCGTACCCGCCTCCTCCAGAGCGGCGGGCGCCGAAACGCCCAGCGACAGGCCCTCGTGCTCCTCCACCGCGCCCAGGCACGCCCGGTGCACCGCGCCGTTGTCCAGCGCCAGCACCATCAGCCGCGGCCCGTGCGCGCCGTCCTCCCGCGCCACCAGCAGCTTCTCGCCCACCCGGGAACCCGCCTGCTCCGCCCGCTCGCCCAGCTCCACGAGCGCCTCCGCGGCGTCCGCGTTCGGCCCGGCCCCGGCCACCAGGACCCGTATCGTCCCCTCCGGCAGGCCGCCGAACAGCCCCACCGCCACCTGGCGGGCCGTCGCCACCTCACCCGCCAGCACCATCCGCAGCAGCGCCGCGCCCATCCGCTCCTCGGCCTGCCGCAGCTCCCGCGAGCGCTCCAGGGTGAGGGTCAGCAGCGCCACCGCCGCGTTCAGCACGTACCGCTCGGTCGGCGTGATCCGGTCCTCGGTCCCCACCGCCAGGAAGCCCCGGGCCCGCCGGTCCGCCCCCAGCGACTGGACCACCACGTAGTCCTCGTCCGCCGTGTCTATCCCCGGCGAGCGCCCCTGCAACGCGGCACTCGACGGCGCCGGCCGCCGACGCAGCCGGTCCACCTCCGCAGCCAGCCGCCCCGCCCGGCGGGCCGCCCAGTCCGGCGCCACCACCGACAGCGCACCCGACCCGTCGTACAGCGCCGCCCAGCCCCCCAGCCGCGCCGCCAGCCGGCGCACCACGGCCGTCGTGCCGTCCTTGCCCAGCGCCGCCCGGGTCAGCTCCTCCTGCGCCTCGAAACTCGTCGTCACCGCCTCGTACTGCTCGGCGGCCAGCGCCGCCGACACCACCTTGCTGATCGCGATGAACGGCGTCGGCTCCGGCACCCGCAGCAGCGGCAGCCCCCGCTGCGCCGCCGCGTCCACCAGCGGCTGCGGCACCTCCGTGTGCGACAGCCCCACACCCAGCCCCAGCCCGACCACCCCCGCGTCGGCCAGCCGGTGCACGTACGCCTGCAGCTGCGCCGCCGTACGACCCAGCTTGATACCGGTGGTGAGCAGCAGCTCGCCACCCTCCAGGAACGGCGTCGGGTCGTCCAGCTCGCTGGTGTGCACCCAGCGGACGGGCCGCTCCAGGTGGTCCGCACCGGCGAGCACCGTCAGGTGGAGCGAACTGTTGCGGACGACGGAGGCGAGTGTGGGGGGCATGGCACCTTCGAGGGATTCGACCTGACCGCGCCGTTGCGGCCGGGCGAGGAGAGGGCAGTGGGACTGGTGAGGGTCTCTCCCCTTCATTATGGACGCCCCGGACAACCGGCACTGCCGAATCCACCTCGAAGGCGACTT
>NZ_JAFLNG010000297.1 GCF_017427025.1 Streptomyces sp. FH025 | reverse complement strand
GGCGGCCGGCAAGGCGGCCATGACCAGCAAGTACGGCGACGCCGGAGCCCGCCCGGTCCACCTGGACGCGCGGATGCTCAACGGCATCCTCAAGCTCAACACCGAGCACGGCTTCCGGTTCGACCTCACCGAGATCGCCGGCGGCGACCACAGCGCCAACTCCCGCCACTACGCCGGTCTCGCCTTCGACACCAGCTCCATCAACGGAGTGCACGTCAGCCGGACCAACCAGGCAGTCGCCGGATTCAAGCAGGCCTGCAAGCAACTGGGCGCCACCGAGGTGCTCGGCCCGGGCGACGCGGGCCACGACTCCCACGTGCACTGCGCCTGGCCGCGCAGCTGATCCGCGCCACGTGCCCCGGGGCGTCGACCCCGGGGCACGTGGTCCTTCAGCCAATCCCTCCGCCGCCGGTGTCGTCGCTCCCCACCAGCCGCGTACGAATGTCCGGTAACGCCCCGGAATCGAGTGGGTTGTCCACGACCACGCGTTCGCCGCCGCCTTCGATGTCACCGATTCGTCATCAACCCGGGTGGAGAAACGACTAGTGCACGAAGCTGATCATCCCTAAGGTATCGCTCCGTCATTCTGGTCCAGACCTGGAGCCGTTCACCGATGCCTTCCCCCGCCGTCTACGCCCCGCCGAGACCGGCCGCGACCGCCGCCACCGTTCTGCTCGCGCTGAGTGGTGCCGCCGTGCTGTTCCGGCTCGTCGCCGATTTCCGCCTGTACGGGGCGGCCGGAGACCTCGGCACCGACGTCGATCCGGTCGAGGTCGGCCCGTTCGTGGACGCGGAGCAGTTCTTCAAGACCGCGGACCTGGTCGACACGGTGGTCCTGCTGATCTCGGCGGTCACCTTCATAATCTGGTTCTACCGGGTACGGGTGAACGCCGAGGCGTTCCACCCGCACGGTCACCGGTTCCGGCGCGGCTGGGCGATCGGCGCCTGGTTCACGCCGCTGGTCTGCCTCTGGTTCCCCCGGCAGATCGCCGGCGACACCTGGCAGGCCAGCGTCCGCCCGGACGAGTCGGGCGTGCGCCCGCCGCTCTCTCAGACGCTGCTCAACGCCTGGTGGACCACCTTCTGGCTGGCCAACCTGCTCGACCGACTCGGCAGCCAGTACAAGTCCACGGCGCACTGGGCGGACGACTACCAGCAGTCGGTCGTCTGGCTGATCGCCTCCGACGTGCTGGAGCTGGTCGGCGCGGTCCTCGCGATCCTGGTGGTCCGCAAGCTGACGGAGATGCAGGAACGGTACGTCACGGAGCCCGCCGCCCGCGCCTACGGGGTCGCGGTCACGGAGGTCCGGGGCTGACCCGCTTGCGGATGATGGCGCCGTCGACCACGTCCGTGTTTGCGGCGCCGGCCGGTCGGCGGGGCGACGTTCACGTCCGTTTCCCGCCGGACACCGCCTCCGCCCGCTGATTGCCTGGGGGCATGATCAACGCAAACGACTCCTCGGCCTTCCGCTCCCTGCACGACCCCGCCCGCCCGCTCGCACTCGCCAACGTCTGGGACGTCGCCAGCGCCCGCGTGGTGGAGGCGGCGGGCGCCCCGGCGATCGCCACCACCAGCGCGGGCGTCGCCTGGGCGCTCGGCGCGCCGGACGGGGACTCCGTCTCCCGGCACCTGGTCCTGGGCGTCGTCGCCCGCATCGTGGCGGCCGTCGGCGTCCCGGTGACCGTCGACATCGAGGGCGGCTACGGGCAGAGCCCGGACGGAGTCGCGGAGACCGTCGCCCGGCTGCTCGAAGCGGGCGCGGTGGGCGTCAACATCGAGGACGGCGCCCGCCCGCCGGCCGTACTCGCCGAGCGCGTCGACGCCGCCCGCCGCGCAGCGCACAGGGCGGGCGTCGACCTGTTCGTCAACGCCCGCATCGACACCTACCTGCGGGAGCTGGGTGCTCCGGCCACCCGGCTCGCGGAGACCCTGGACCGGGCGCGCACCTACATTGACGCCGGAGCGGACGGGATCTTCATCCCCGGCCTCACCGACACCGCCGCCATCGCGGAAGCGGCCGCGGCCCTCACCGTCCCCCTCAACGTCATGGCAGGCCCGGGCATGCCGCCGGTGGCCGAACTGGGCGCCCTGGGCGTGGCCCGCGTCAGCCTCGGCTCGGGCGTGGCCCAGGCCGCCTACGCCGCCGCACGCCGCGCGGCCCTCGACCTGCACGGCGCCGGCGGCTACGACTCCCTCCGGCACGCCATCGACTACCCGGACCTCAACGGCCTGCTCACCGCCGCCCGCTGACCCGCGCTCAGCACGCCCACCACGGCGCCCGCGCCCACCACGGCACCCGGCGGCGGCCGTCGGAAGCAGTCGGAAACGGTCGGAGGCCGTCGGTGTCACCCCAAAGCGGCCGCCTTGCGCAGCAGCACCGACCGCTCCCGGGTGTTGCGGCACAGCCGGGCGGCGAGTTCGAGCTCGGCGCGGGCCTCGGCGGTCCGGCCGAGCCGGGACAGCAGTTCGCCGCGCACGCCCGGGAGCAGGTGCGACCCCGACAGGCGGCCTGAGGCGGCCAGGTCGTCGACCATCCCCAGCGCCTCCTGCGGCCCGCTCGCCATCGCGACGGCCACGGCCCGGTTGAGCTCGACGACGGGCGACGGTGCCACGCGGCCGAGCGCCTCGTAGAGGAGCACGATGCGCTCCCAGTCCGTCTCCCGCACCGAGGGCGCGGTCGCGTGGCAGGCGGCGATCGCGGCCTGTAGACCGTACGGTCCGAGGCCCCGGCCGGCTGCCGAGGCCCGGCCGAGCGCGGCCAGTCCGCGACGGATCGCGGAGCGGTCCCACCGGCGCCGGTCCTGGTCCTCCAGGAGCACCGGCTCCCCGTCGGGCCCGGTGCGTGCCGGGAAGCGTGCCGCGGTGAGCTCGAACAGCGCGAGCAGCCCGTGCGCCTGCGGCTCGGCGGGCAGCAGGGCCGTCAGCATCCGGGCCAACCGGACGGCCTCGTAGGCGAGGTCGGGGCGCAGCAGGTCGTCGCCGGCCGTCGCCGTCGAGCCCTCCGTGAAGATCACGTACAGGACGCTCAGGACCGCGCCGAGCCGCCCCGCCCGCTCCTCGGGAGGTGGCAGCTCGAACGGCACCCGCGCCGCGGCGATCGTCTTCTTGGCCCGGGTGATCCGGGCCTGGACGGTCGGCACGGGCACCAGGAACGCCCGGGCGATCTCCTCGCTGGACAGGCCGCCCACCACGCGCAGCGTGAGCGCCACCCGGGCCTCGGGGGAGAGCACCGGGTGGCAGGCCGTGAACATCAGCGCGAGGACGTCGTCGTCGACCCGGTCCGGGTCCCACGGCAGGTCGTCCGACCGCTCCCGCGCCGTCGCCGCACCCGCGCTGAACTCGCCCTCGGCGAGCTCACCCGCGAGCGCGGCGTACCGTTCGTCCAGTGCCGACCTGCGGCGGAAGGCGTCGATGGCCCGCCGCCGCGCGGTCGACAGCAGCCAGCCCACCGGGCTGGCGGGCGCACCGTCGCGCGACCAGCTGACCAGCGCCTCCGCCAGGGCCTCCTGCGCGACGTCCTCGGCGAGCGCGAAGTCCCCGGTGTAGCGGGCCAGCGCACCCACGATCCGCGCGGACTCGATCCGCCAGACGGCCTCGACGGCCCGCCGCGCCGATTCGGCGATCGGCGGGCCGTCGGGGGCGGGGAGTGTCACAGCTGGCCGGTCCGCTCGCGCCAGGCCCGCTCCTTGACGATCCACTCGTTGTCCTGGGGGAACTCCTCGATGCCCGGCACCCGGCGGACCTCACACTTCGAGCCGGGGAACGCCGGGAGCCGCTTGGCCCACTCGACCGCCTCCTCCTTCGAGGCCACGTCGATCAGGTAGAAGCCGCCGAACAGCTCCTTCGTCTCGCCGTACGGACCGTCGGTGACCACCGGGGCCTCCCCGCTGAAGTCCACCACCACGCCCTGCGACGGGTCGTCCAGCCCCTCGGCGGCGACCAGCACGCCGGCCCGGATCAGCTCCTCGTTGAAGCGGCCCACCGTTTCGAGCATCTCCTCGAAGGGGGTCTCCATCATCTTCGCGAGGGACTCGTCCGTGCCCCGCATGATCAGCATGTACTTCGCCATCTTCGGCCTCCTTGCTCCAGGGTCGCCTCTCGACCCTCTCCATCCCCAGGTCGAACGGCGCACTCGCGGATCGACACGGCGGACGGACGTCGACCCATTTTCTTTTCGACGCGCGCATTTGTCCCACGACGGGGCGGGCGGACCGTGGGCGGCGTCAGGGGCGGCCGAGGGCGCGGAACGTCCATCCGGCGGCGCGCCGGCGCTCGGCGTCGGGGGTGTCGCGGGCGTCGATGACGCTGGGGACGGCGAGATGGCGGGCGAGGTCGGCCGGGTCGGTGGCTGAGCGCTGGGGCTGGTCGGTCAGGTGCAGCAGCGGGTCGGCGCCGGCGCCGACGCCGGTGGGATCGGCGGCGTGGCCGAGGTGTGCTCGCGCCGGCGTCAGGGATCGTGCAGGAATCAACATTTCGGGAATATTTCGACAGTGCGGCCCGGTCCGGCCGCCCGAACGGTCGGGCGCCCCTTGCCGTGTGACCTTTGCCACGGCTTGACCTGCCATTGTGGCGGCATTGACGGGAACTTGATGGCCGGATCAATCCGTAGTGGCTTGAAGTCACGTGACTAATCGTCAGAAGTTTAGATTTGATGGCAGCATGTGTGCGGTCGTACCAACCTTCTGACCTGGTGCACACCGATCGTGTGCACAATGACGAATGGCTGAACTGTGCGCATTACCCGTTCGGGTCGCAACGAAGCGACCACGCGGCCCCGCCTCGCCGGCGGAAAGCTCACCATCCAGGAGTTTTCCCAGTTCGCGGGCAGTGTTGGGGGCTACCCCTATGTGAAGATCGTGCTCGATCGCACCGATTCGGTGCTCCACTTCATCGACAGCGCGGACGGCACTCTCCACGTCCGCTACATCGCGTGCGAGATACTCGGCATGTCGATCGACGAACTCGCGCGCGGACTCGATTCGTTCAACGACGACGTCTACCGGAATCCCGACCGCCGCTTCTATCTCGGCACCCTCGCCCTGCACACCGCGGCCGAGGATCAGGCGGGTGACGCATTCCTGTCGTTGGAGACCGTCGACGTCGACACCATGTCCCAGGACATGCTGCGGTACTTCTACCACCGGGTCCGCGAACACATCGACCCGTCGCTGCCGCTGCTCCTCAAGCCGGCCAACCACCGGCAGGAGGGTCACGTCGCCGGGATCCCGGAGAGCGAGATACCGCGCATCCTGTCGCACGAGCTCTACTCCACGGCCGCCTTCGTGCCGCTGAACCCCGGGACGGCCTACGGGCGGCTGCGGGTGTTCCGCGACGAGGAGGAGTACCGGGCCGACCCCGAGCCGCTCGCGTGGCACGACATCGTGGTGATGCCCCGGGTGCCCGAGGACGTCCCCCGGGTGTCCGGCATCATCCACACCGAGCACACGACCCCGCTGTCCCACATCAACGTGATGGCCGCCGGGTGGCGGATCCCCAACGCCGTCGGCATCGGAGCCGCCGACCGGATCGAACGCGAAGGGCTCGCCGACCGGTGGGTGAACTACCGGGTCGACGCCGACGGCTCCGACCTCCTCCTCGAAGCCGCGCCGCCGCCCCGCGACGGCGTACAGGCGGCGCCGGTCGCCGAACGCGTCACGGTGCCGCCGCCCGACCTCGCGGCCACCCCCATCACCCCGCTGACCGAACTGCGCGCGGGCGACAACGTCCGGTTCGGCACCAAGGCCGCCAACCTCGGCGAACTCACCCACCTGCTGCAGCACGGCTCACCGCGCTGGCTCGGCTTCTACCGCGCCCCCCGGCCGCCCCGCGACAACCTGCTGCGCTACCTCGCCCGGCAGCTCGGCCTCCCCGAGACCGCGGACGACGCCGAACTGGACACCGCCGCACAGCGCCTGGTGAAGGAGCACGCCCACGTCCCGCGCGGGATCGTGCTGCCGTTCTCCCTCCAGCAGCGCTTCCTCGACTCCTCGACGGAACTCCGGGCCGCGCTCGACCGGCTCGACTCCGCGCTCGGGCGGGGCACGTCGGGCACCCCGGACATCACGGACCTCTGCCTCGACGCGCAACGGCTGATCCGCACCGCCCCGCTGCCCGACGCGATCCGCACGGAGGTCGACCGCGCCGTCGACCGGCACCTGTACGGCGCACCCGCCCTGGTCGCCCGCAGCTCCTCCAACGCCGAGGACCTGCCCGGCTTCTCCGCCGCCGGCCTCTACGAGTCCGTCGCCCACCTGGACGGCACGGACGCGGTCCTCGACGCCGTCCGGGAGGTCTGGGCCTCCGCGTTCTCGCCCCGCGCCGTACGGCTGCGCCACCAGGCGGGCATCCCGCTGGACCACTGCCGCATGGGCGTGATCGTCCAGGAGCAGGTCGGCGCCACCGTCGGCGGTGTCCTGGTCACCTGCAACCCGCTCAGCCCGCAGGACTTCCGCAACGTCTACCTCAACGTCTCACCGCGCTCGGTGACCGAGGTGGTCAGCGGCCAGGGCGCCCCGCTCCAGTACCTGTGCAACACCATGGAGGGCGGCAGCCGCACCGTCTCCCTCGGCGCCGCCACCGCCGACCTCGACACCGGCACCAAGGACCTCCTGCGCCGGCTGGCGCTGATCAGCCGCCTGCTCCAGTCGCACTTCTCGCCCGACGAGAGCTACAGCGCCCCCGTCGACATCGAATGGGCGATCGAGGACGACCGCGTCGGCCTGCTCCAGCTGCGCCCCTTCCGCACCGCCGCCTGACCGCGCCGGCCGAGTGAACCACCTTGAACTTCCTTCAGGAGAACGCACGTTGAACAGGATCCTGTACGTCTACGTCAAGGGTGGCGCCCCGCTGGAGTACGCCTTCCCGCGCATCGCCGCCTGCGGGGAACTGCACGTCCTCGCGCTGGCGCCGCTGCCCGAGGCCGCGCAGGAGGTGTGGCGGCCCAGCTGTACGAGCATCGAGTCGGTGCCCGAGGCGCCGCGAGGCGAGGAACTCGTCGAGCTGATCGTGGAGCACGCGAAGGCCATCGGAGCCGACGCGGTGCTGACGCTCTCCGAGTTCGCGGTGCTGGCCGTCGCGCACGCCGCGAGCCGGCTCGGCCTGGCCGGCGCCGGCGAAGGGATCATCCGCGCCCGGGACAAGCGGCTGATGCGGGAGGCGTGGGCCGCCGCCGGAGTGCCGATACCCCGCTTCCGCCGGGTCGACAGCCTCGCCGACCTGGACGCCGCGCTGGCCGACCTCACGCCCCCGCTGCTGCTCAAGCCCGCCTGGGGCGCCGGATCGGTCGCCCAGATCGTGCTGCACTCGGCCGAGGACGCCGCCCCGGCCTGGAGCGGGATCGAGGACGGGCTGAAGGCCGGCAGCCGGGTCGGCATGAACGAGCTCCACGCCGCCGACACCGACCGGGACCGGCTGGTCGAGGAGATCGCCGAGGGCTCCACCGACGGCTGGTACGAGGAAGGCGGCTACGGCGACTACGTGAGCGTGGAGGGGATCGTCGCGGACGGCGTCCACCACGCGCTGGCCATCACCGCCAAACTGCCGACCGTACCGTCCTTCGTCGAGGTGGCCAGCACCTCGCCCTGCGTCCTGCCCGAGCCCCTGCAACGGCGGATCGAGGAGGTCGCGCGGCAGGCCGTCGACGCGCTCGGGCTGGAGAACTGCGGCACCCACACCGAGCTCAAGCTCATGCGGGACGGCGAACTGGTCGTCATCGAGACCGCGGCCCGCTTCGGCGGACTGCTGACCACCCGGCAGGTCCACGAGGTGTTCGGGCTCGACCCGATCGGCATGCTGGTCCGCCAACTGCTCGGCGAGCGGGTCGACTACCCCGAGGCCATGCCCACCTCCAGCGCCCGCGCCGCCGCCTCCCTGGCCGTCGTCCCGGCCGACGCCGCCGGACGGCCCTGGCGCAGCAGGCCCGTCTGGAACCCGCAGGCCGTCGACTGGCCGAGCCTGCTGTCACCGGGCAGCACCATCGAGCCCGTCCCCGCCTTCGCCCTGCCGGCCGGGCAGCCGGTGCCCGCCTTCGACCCCTCCGCGGGCTCGCGCAACTGGCTCGGCGTCTACCTGCTGAGCGCCGTCGACGCCGCTACCCTGCACCGCGACTGCAACGCCGTGCTGAACGGCCTGGAAGCCGCCCTGCACCGGGCCGCCGGCTGACCCCGCTCGTCGAAATCCCATCTCTGAGGTTCCCCTTCATGCGCGTACTGTTCGCCGGCGCACCCGGCGTCGGCCACCTCTTCCCGCTCGTCCCACTGGCCCGCGCGATGCGCGAACTCGGCCACGAGGTCGCGGTGGCCTCGATGGACGGCGGCGAGTCCGTCGCCGCCTCCGGACTGCCCTACCTGCCGCTCGCCCCCGGTGTCGACTGGCGCCGCGAGCTCCGCGAGGCCGGCCGCACCCGTCGGCCCGACCTCATGCGGCGGGTCGTCGACACCAACGCCGCCGACCGCGAGGCCTTCGTCCCGCTGGCCGCCCACGTCAACGCCGAAGTCGCCGACGCCTTCGTCGAACTCGCCGAGCGGTGGCGGCCGGACCTGGTCGTGTACGAGTACCTGTTCCCGGTCGCCCTGCTCGCCGCGACCCGCCTGGGCGTCCCCGCCGTCCAGCACGACCTCGGCTTCGTCCGCACCCCCGGGCTGCGCGAGCTGATGCTCACGGAGATGGCCGACGCCTTCGCCCGCCACGGCATCGACCGCCTGCCCGAACCCGCCGACACCCTCGACGTCGCACCGCCGAGCACGGTCGGGTCGGAGCGGTACGGCAGCCTGCTGCGGCCCGTCGCCTACAACGGCGAAGGTGCCATGCCCGCGCCCCTCGCCGCGCCCGCCCGCCGCCCGCGCATCGCGGTCACGCTGGGCACCGTCCCGCCCAAGACCGACGGCCTCACCAGGCTCGACCGGGTCATCGCGGCCGCCGCCGGGCTCGACGCCGACTTCGTCCTGGCCACCGGCGACCTCGACCTCGCCACTCTCGGCGCCCTGCCCGCCAACGTCCACCCCTACGGCTGGGTGCCGTGGCGGGCCCTGCTCGACACCTGCA
>NZ_JAFLNG010000296.1 GCF_017427025.1 Streptomyces sp. FH025 | reverse complement strand
CGCCCCCTGGGCCGACCTCGCCGCGGGCCGCTCGGCCGGCTGGACGCCCATGCTCGCGGCGCCCCTCACCGGAGTGCCCCGCGCGCGGCGCCCGCGCCGTACGGCGGCGGCCCCGGTCGCGCCCGCCGAGCGGGTCGCCGCCTTCCGGGCCGGCGGCTCCCCGAACGCCTACCGGCTCGCCTGCCACCTGGCGGCGGCTCCGCTGAGCCTGCCGGTGATGCGGCTGGTCCAGCGGGCCACGGTGCCGGACTCGGGGCAGCGGGAGCTGGCGGAGCTGTTCCTGTCCGGGCTGCTGGAGGTCCGGGCCGCCTCGGCCGACCCCGACGAGGTGGTGTACGACTTCGTCGACGGCGTACGGGAGGAACTGCTCGCGGAGTTGACGCGCAGCGAGTCGGTGCGGGTCCTGGAACACGTGCTCGCCAAGGTCTCCGGTCGGGTCGCGGCCACCTTCGGCGGGACGCTCGACTTCCGCGCCCTGGCTTCCTCGGTACGGGGCGGGTCCCAACCCCTGCCGGAGCGCAGCCGCCCCTTCGCGGAGGTCGCGGCCGCGGTACTGGCCGGAGCGGGCGGCCAACACGCCTCGATCGCAAGGGTGTTGGGCGGGACGGCAGGTCAGTCGGTGATCCGGCGGGAGCTGCTCACACCGGTGCGGCCCATTGTCAGCCCGCCGGACCCGCCGCGCATGATCGGACGGAAGAGCGAACTCGCCTGGCTCACCCGGGAGTGCGAACGCGCTCTGCCTCAACACGGCCTCCTGCGGCCGACGATGGCGGTGGTCGTGGGCGACCTCGGCCTGGGCAGACGCCGTCTCATCCAGGAGTACGTGCAGCGCCACGGCGAGCGCCACTCCTTCGTCCACTGGATCGACGGCTGGAGCTCCGAATCGCTGCAGGCAGGGCTGGACCAGCTGCGCGCCGCGCTCAGCCCCGCCGACCGTTCGGCGGACGTGCCGCTGGCCGCGCTGGTCGCCGGCCACCCGGGCTGGTTGATCGTCGTCGACGACCTGAGGCCGGGCGTCCGCACCCGGTCCGGCAGGGACTCCTCCGACCTCTTCGGCCTGGCCGCCCCGGGCCAGGGCTGCGTGATCGTCACCACCGACTCGATCGACTCGCTGGCCGTCCCACGGACGACCAGGTTCGTCACCCTGCACCGGTTCACCGAGGCCGAGCTGCGCGGAGAGATCCGCGCCAGGCTCGGAGACGACTACGCGCGGATCGAGCACTCGGAGGAGCTCCGGCAACTGCTCGACCAGATGCCCGGGCGCCCGGACGAGTTGGCCGCCTGGAACCTCGACGAGAGGCTGGCCGAGCTGCTCGCACCCGGGGGAGACGGCGCGGAGCAGTCCGGCTCCCTCCGCGCTCTCACGAGCTTCCGGCTGCCCTGGCGGGTCGTGGCGATGGCGGCGGTGCCGCGCCCCGAGGGGCCCGACCACCTGGCCGTCCACGGTGCGGACGGCCTGGTCCACTTCATCGACGCGGCGCACGGATCGGAGGTGGCGCCCCCGCTGCGTCTCGCCACCGGCGGCCCCGAGGTCGTCGCCATGGCCGCGCTGGGGCACCACAGCCCGCGATCCGTCATCTGCACGGTGGACGCCGACCGGCAACTCAGCTTTTGGGACGGCACGGACGGCTCGCTCATCAGTCGCTACGAGAGGCTCCCGTGGCAGCCGGTGGCGATGGCCGCGCACACCCACTCGGACGGTCGGGTGTACGTCCTGATCACCGACGCCGGACGCTACGTGCAGCTGTGGGACGCGGACGCCGGAGTCCCGGTCGTCTACCTGCGGCGCCTCGACGGACACCAGCTCCTGACGGTCACCTCGGTGCCGCACGCCGACGGTTCGTCGATCCTGCTCGGAGTCGACGGCCAGGGGCTGATCCGTCGATGGGCCCCCGGCGACCTCTTCGACGCCGGCCCCGGCATCGCCGGCCACGTCGACCACCTCCGGACGAAGGCGGTCGTCGGCATCACCGGTGACGAACACCGTCTGGTCGTCGCCACCGTCGCGGACCGCGAGAACCTCGTCCAGGTCTGGGAGCTGTCGGGCAGCCGGCGAAGCGAGACCGAACGCCGGCTCGTCGCCTGGCACTTCCGCCGGGTCGCACCGATCGGCCAGGGCAGCGCGGGCACGATCTGGCGCGGCCGGGACGAACGCGACGGCTCGACGGTCGTGATCAAGACGTTCGACGGGAGCTGGGTGCGGTCCCGGGGCTGGCAGCCGGAGTGGTTCCGGGACCGGGTCGACATGCTGGGGTCCCTCGACCACCCGGGCATCGTCGCCTTCCTCGCCGCCGGAGCCGAGCACGACCAGCTTCACCTGGTGCTGGAATTCGTCGACGGGCCGAACCTCAGGAGCGTGCTGGCCAGGAGACGCCTCTCCGTGCGCAACGCCGCGATGATCGGCGAGGCCGTGGCGGAGGCGCTCGGCCACCTCCACAGCCGCCGCATCGTGCACGGCAAGGTCAAGTCCTCCAACATCCTCCTCCGCCCGGACGGTGGTCCGGCGCTCTGCGACTTCGGCTTCGACGAGGAATCGCGGCCGGCCGACGACCTCCACGCCCTCGGCCGTCTGCTGTACGAGATGCTGGCGGACGTGCGGCCTCCGGACGAGCGGACGCCGCCCCCTCCGAGCGCGTTCAGGCCTGGCGTACCGGAGGCCCTGGACGCTCTCGTCCTCGAACTGCTGCGGGAGGAAGCGGATCTGCGGCCGTCGGCGGCCGAGGTCGCCAGGAGGATCTCCACCTCGGGAGTCCAGGGAGGGCCCGCCGCGCCATCGGGTTCGGACGGGACGCCGCCCGTGCCCGACCGGCGCCGCCTGCGGTACTCGCTGCTCGGACCGCTGCGGGCCTGGTGGAGCGAGGAGCCGCTGTCCCTCGGCTCGCCCCAGCAGCAGGCCGTCCTCGCGGCGCTGCTCCTGCACGCCCCGGCGCCGGTGTCCAACGCGAGCCTGGTCAACGCGGTCTGGGGCGAGCGGCCACCGCCGCAGGCCGTCGCGATGGTGCGCACCTACGTCTCCCGAATCCGTACGGTCCTGGGGGACAGGGCCAACCCCCGCAGACGGGCCGAGATCCTGCGGTCGGTGGGCGACGGCTACGCGATGACCGTGGCCCCGGGGGCGTTGGACGCGTCCGTCTTCGATTCCTGGATCGCCTCGGCGGCGGCGGCGGAGGCGGCCGGTGAGCTCCGTCCGGCACACGACGCACTGCGGTCCGCGCTCCTGCTCTGGCAGGGCCACGCGCTGGAGGGCGTGCCGGGGCCGTACGCCTCCTGGGAGCGCACGCGCCTGGCGGAGAAGCGGATGACCGCCTTGGAGGACCGGTACGCCGCCGCGCTGGGTCTCGGGTGGCACGATGAGGTCCTGGGGGAGCTCCGCCTGCTGGTGGCGGAACACCCGGTGCGCGAGCGGCTGTGCGCCCTGCTGATGCTGGCCCTGTACCGGTGCGGGCGCCGGGTCCAGGCGGTCGACACCTACGATCAGATCAGGGAGCGGCTGTCCCGGGAGTACGCCGTGGAGCCGTCCCCGGCACTGACGGCGTTGGCCGGGAAGATCTGGTCCGACCACCCCGACCTCCGGAAGCCCGGCAGCGTCAGGGCACTTCTCGATCCGCCGGAGGAGCCGTCCGTGGACGACGGTGCCGCCCCGTCCGGCTGACCACCCGAAAACCCGTCGCGCAGCCGACGCTCTTCCTCAGCCGCAGGGACGAGCCGGAGCCGGGGAAGTCCCGGTTGCACATCGACATCAACGCCACCGACCGCGATCAGGATGCCGAACTCAAACGCCTTTTGAAGCTCGGGGCGCGCCCGGCCGACATCGGCCAGACCGGCGACGAGTCGTGGCACGTGCTCGCCGACCCCGAGGGCAATGAGTTCTGCCTGCTGAAGGCTCGTCTCAACCCGCTCTGACGGCGCTCTGGGGTCAGGGCCGGGCGGCGAAGACCCAGCGGTTGGCCGCGAGGGTGTCGTTCGGGCCGGGGAGCGGGCCGCGTCCGTAGTGGCGGGTGAACTCGAAGGGCGTGTGGACGGCGGTCGTCCAGCCGCGTGCGGTCAGGTCGGCGGGGGTGTCGGGCCGGGGTTCGCTGTCGAAGAGGGCGAGCAGGTCGACGCCGATGCGCTCGCGGGTCGCGGTGTACACCGGGTTGTCGCGCACCGCCGCGGACTCCACGCCGAGCTTGGCCTCGTACGCCAGGGTGCTTCCGGGGGCGCTGAACCGGTCGACGGCCGCGACGAGTTCGCGCTCGGCCGCGCCGGGCAGGTAGAGCAGCAGGCCCTCGGCGAGCCAGGCGGTCGGCAGGTCGGGGCGGAAGCCGGCGGCGGTCAGGGCCGGGGACCAGTCGGTGCGGAAGTCGGCCTCGACCGCCACCCGGTGCGGCGCCGCCGGCGGGGTGCCGAGCCCGTCCAGGACGCGCTGTTTGAACGCCAGCACCTCCGGTCGGTCGACCTCGAAGACGGTGCGGCCGGGCGGCCAGTCGAGCCGGAGGGCGCGGGCGTCCAGGCCGGCCCCGAGCAGGACCACCTGGCGGGTGCCGAGGTGGGCGGCCCGTAGCAGCTGGTCGTCCAACGCCCGTGTGCGGAGGGCGAAGTAGCGGCCGAGCCGCCCCCACAGCGGGTCGGCATCGCCGCCCGGGACGTCCCGGGGGTGGACCGGCCAGTGCGCGGAGGCGGGGGCGGCGCGGACGAAGTGTTCGGCGTACGGGTCCCGGGCGAGCGGGTCGGGGCGGTGGGTCTCGATCGCTCGGGCGGCGGCGACCAGCAGGGCGGTCAGTCCGACGCCCGCGTTGACGCCGGTGCTGCCCTCCACGTTCGCGCGGACACCGGCGTTCACGTCTGAACCCACTAAACCCACGGTTGCTCCTGGTTCTGGGGGACGGCCGTCTCGGGAAGGATCGGCTCGGGAAGGGTCGGCTCGGGAAGGCTCGTCCAGACGGAGAGTTGGTCACGGGTGGTGACCCGGGCCCCGTAGACGCGGCCCATGAAGCTCAGCACGGCGTCGTCCGGCAGGTGCAGCGCCGCCGTGCAGTCGGCGAGCACGGTGATGTGGAAGCCTTTCTGGAACGCGGTGCGCGCGGTGCTGTCCACGCACACGTCCGCGAACACGCCCGCCATCACCAGGTGTTGGACGCCGCCACGGCGCAGATGGGACTCGAAGCCGGGGTTGAGGAAGGCGTCGAAGCAGGCGGCTTTGGTGAACACCGCCTCGCCCGGCTCCGGGGCCACGGCGTGGAACTCGGCGCCCCAGCTGCCGTCGAGGCACTTGGGGCGCTTGCCGAGCGCGGCGTCGCGGCGGCGCCAACTCGCGCCCTGGAGGGCGGGATCGCCGATGAAGCGGACGAACACCACCTCGGTGCCGTGGGCCCGGGCCGCCTCGACGGCCCGGGCGGTGTTGGCGGCGACGGTGGCGAGCCGGGTCGGGTCGCCGGGGTAGCGGGCGGCGGCCACCGGGCCGGTGCAGAAGTCGTTCTGGAGGTCGACGACGACCAGCGCCGTACGGCCCGCCGTACGGCCGGGCGGCGTGTTCATAAGCTCGCCCCGGTGCCGCCCGGGGCGTGGTCCACGGGCGTTCCGAGGACCAGCGCGTCGAGGACGGCGTCCACGACGGCCGTGGTGGATTGCCGCCCGCCCAGGTCGGGGGTGCGTACGCCCCGCCCGTCGGCGGCGGCGAGCGCGGCCTCGACGGCGGCCACGGCGCCCGCGCAGCCCGCGTGCCGCTCCGCGATCACGGCGGCGGCGCGCAGGGTGGCGACCGGGTTGACGGTGTCCTTGCCCGCGAGGTCGTCGGCGGAGCCGTGCACGGTCTGGTACTCGGTGAACTCGCCGAGGTCCGGGTGGAGGTGGACGTTCTCGGTGCAGCGGTTCTCCTGCCGTTCGGAGCCGTACCGGTCCAGCAGGACGACGTGCATGATGTCCGCCCACTCGTTGCCCGCCACGATCACCGTACGGTCCTCGGGGCCGTGCGTGATCAGGTTGCGGTTGACCGTGTCGGGCTGGAACAGCCCCACCTCGACGCCGAGTTGACCGGATATCCCGCGCACCCAGTCGTCCAGGGCGCCGTCCAGCAGGTGGAACTTGTAGGCCATGACGACCCGGGCGGGGCCGCCGTCCGGCCACTCCCGGCGGGCCCGGCGGACGGCGTACTCGAGTACCTTGAGGGTGATCTCGCGGCTGAACTCCATGGTGCGGGTGACCACGCCGGGGGAGTGCCGGTTCTCGCCGGTGTAGAAGCCCTGGGCCTCGTCCCGGACCAGCAGCAGTTCGGCCGTGCCGGCGCTGATCGGCTCGACCTTGACGGCCTGGAGGCGCCGGCGCACCAGGTACAGCGACTGGGCGTTGACGGCGGTGCGGAAGACGGCGGGGACGCCGCGCCGGGCCTGTTCGCGGCAGAACCGCTCGTAGTGCGCGGCGTCCTCCTCGGTCAGGTCGCGGATGCGCCCGATGTCCGCGACCTCCTGCCGGAGGGAGACGTAGGAGTGGTACGTCCGGGGCGAGCGGGCGATCTCCACCTCGGTGCCGTGGAGTTCGGCGATCCGGTGCAGGGCGCGCTCGAAGACGATCGCGAGCTCCGCGCCCGTTCCCCGGCCGACCGCGAGTGCGACGACGGGTTTCACGTGGCCTCCTCGGGCCGGTCGGGGTCGGTGGGTTCGGTGGTTCGGTGGGTCGAACCGGGTGCGGTCAGCCGACCAGGCGGTCGCCGGGGATGCCGGCCTTGTCCGGGGCGTAGTAGTCACGGATCCCGGCGGCCCAGGTGGTGACGGTGATCCGGTCCTCGGGGGTGGGGTCGAAGGCGTCGAAGAGGGCGTCGATGTTGGCGCGCTCGAAGCCGATCGCCGTCATCAGCGCGACGAACCGGGGCCGTTCGATCAGCCCGTCGCCGTCCGGGTCGCCGAGCGCGGCCAGCGCGTCGGCGAACTCGCCGGCGGTCGGTCCGAAGAGCTCGGGGGCGAGGACGAAGCCGGCGAACTCCTCGCGGCTGACCACGCCGTCGCCGTCGGCGTCCAACTCGTCGGCCAGGACGGTCCAGTAGCGGCGGAAGGCGGTGTCGATGGCCTGCTTCGCGGCCTCGTCGGAGTCGGCGGCGGCCGCGATCACGCGGTTCGACATCAGCTCGAAGTCCTCGGCCTCGATGACGCCGTTGCGGTTGGCGTCGAAGAGGGTGAAGACGAGGTCGATTCGCTGGGTGGCCTCGGTCAGCATGCGCCGCTCCCGGTTGTCGCGCGTTGGGGGGACATCGGGCGCCGGGGCCCGATGGGTCTCCCACTATCGAGGACGGCGTGGCGGCGGGTGGGTCGTGATCGTCGGGTTCACCTGATGGAGTGAAATCGGCTTAGCGGATGGGAAGTTCGGTTTGCGGAACGGGCGTTGGGATAACGGCGCGGACGTAGGGTCAACGCGCCGCGAGCCGCCAGTCGGCCGGTCCGAAGGGCGGGAGGTGCCCGGGCAGGCCGGGCGTCCAGCGCTTCGTCCCGTCCGGCAGCACGGCGAGCGCCTCGATGCCGGGCCGCCGGGCGGCCCACGCGAGCGCCCGGTCGGGGCCCATGGCGAAGGCGGCGGTGGCCCAGGCGTCGGTACGGGCGATGCCGGTGCCCGGGGCGCCGACCAGGGTGAGCGAGAGCAGGCCGTCCGCCGGGCGGCCGGTGTGCGGGTCGAGGATGTGCGCGCCGCGCTCGGCGGTGCCGGAGGTGGCCACCGCGAGGCCGTCGCCGCTCAGCACGGCGGTGAGCCGGTCGGGCTGCCGGGGGTCGGCGATGCCGACCCGCCACGGCCCGCCGGAGGTCTGCACGTCCCCGCCGCCGCTGACGCAGTACTGCCGGGCACCGGAGGCGCGCAGCAGTCCGGCAGCCTCCTCGACGGCCCAGCCCTTGACCCAGCCGCTGGGGTCGAGCCGCCCGCCCGGCCGCTCGGTGAAGTAGCCGTCGGTCTCCGCCGCGACCTCCCGGCAGGCGGCGAGCACCGTCCGGACGTCCGGATCGCAGTCCGCCAGGGCCAGTTCGCCCCGCCCGAGCCGGCTGACGTCGCTCTCCGGCCGGTAGGTCGAGAACACCGCGTCGATCCGGTGCAGCCGCTCGACGATCCGGCGCAGCACCGGTTCGGTGTCCGGCCCCGGGTCGCGGACGGCGATGGAGAAGACGGTGCCCATCACCGGCTCGGCGTGCCGCAGCACCGCGCCTCAGCCCTTCGCCCGGTCGAGGGCGCTCTGCAACGAGCGGACGTAGCCGTCGCTGGTGTAGGTGGCGCCGCTGACCACGTCTATCCGGGCGCTCTGCGCGGAGATCGCCTCCTGGTTGAGGACGGGCAGGGCGCTGGTGTTGATCTCGCGGTCCCGGCGGTCCTGGGTGGGGTACTTGACGACGTCGACGGCGGTGATCCGGCTCCCGGCGAGGGTGACCTGCACCTGCACCGGCCCGTAGCGGGTGTTCACGGTGTCCCCGCTGACCTTCCGGGTGGCACCGCCGGAGGCGGGGGCCGGTGCGGCGGACGGCGAGGACGCGGGGCCGGTCGCGCCACTGGAACCGGAACTGGAACCGGAACCGGAACTGGAACTGGAACTGGAACCGGAGCCGGAGCCGGAGCCGCTTCCGGAGCCCGGGCCGGCGGCGGAGGCCCCGGAGTCCGAGCCGGACCCGGCCCCCGAGCTGATCACCGGCGCGTTCCCGGCGGCCTGGTGCGGTTTGAGGGAGAGCAGCAGCACCACCCCGGCGGCGGTGGCGGCACTGGTGACGACGGCTCGACGCATGGCAGGACAACTCCTCGGTAGGTGGCGAAGGGTGGGGCTCAGAAGGCGAAGGACTCGTAGTGGATGCGCCCCGGCCGTACCCCCGCGGCCCGCAGCGCGCGCACGGCCTCCTCGGCCATCGGTTCCGGTCCGCACAGGTACACCTCGTGCTCGGCCAGGTCCGGCACGATCCGGGCCAGCGCGGCCCCGAGGTCCCCGACCTGCTGCCGCGAGCCGAGCAGCTCGTGCACCGCCGCGCCGCGCCGCCGGGCGACGTCGGCCAGCTCGGCCCGGAACAGCACGTCCTCGGCGCGCCGCGCCCGCTGGACCAGTGTGACCTCGC
>NZ_JAFLNG010000295.1 GCF_017427025.1 Streptomyces sp. FH025 | reverse complement strand
TGGAGCCGCGGTGCCGCGCACGGGCGGCGGATCGGGGGTTCAGCTCGGCAGGACGAGTCCGGACCCGCCGGCGATGCCCGGGCGGCCGGCCGCGGTGGCGGAGCCGTTCTGCTGGAGCCGGTCGACCAGGAGCGCGGCGAGGGTGCCGAGCTCCTCCTCGGTGCGGGACTGCGCGGTGACGTCCATGCCGACGGTGAGGACACCGTTGACCTGGCCGGTGCGCGCGGCCCGCAGCGGGGTGCAGGTGAAGCTGAAGATCTGCTGGATGCGCTGCGCCTCGGGGCGGCCGGACTGGATCCGGACGTTGTTGAGGACGGTGGTGCGGCCGGTGTGGTACGCCTCGGCGACGGCCTGCTGGAGGCCGGCCCCGCCGAGCTGCGGGTAGGCCGAGCCGATCGACCCGTACGCCACCGGGGCGCCGAAGGTGTCGGCGTGCTGGGCGTTGGCGTAGCGGATCTCCTGGCCGGGGCCGTCGGTGAGCATGATGGGGAACGGGGAGCCGTCGAAGGCGGCGAACATCTCCTGCTGCTGGGCGAGCAGGTTGTCGCGCAGCCGGATCTCGGAGAGCAGCGCCTCGGCGAGGTGCTGGATGTCGCGCAGCCGCTCACGCCCCCACTGCCGGGGTTCCCGGTCGAGGACGCAGACGGTGCCGATGACGGTGTTGGTGTCGTCGACGAGGGGGGCGCCGAGGTAGGCCCGGACGCCGAGTTCGTCCACGACCGGGTTCCCGGCGAACCGGGGGTAGGCGAGGATGTCGTCCAGCGCCAGGGGCGAGCGCTGGGCGACCACATGCGGGCAGAAGCCGTGACTCAGAGGCATCTGCCGGGTGGGGAGGTCGAAGGCGATGCCCCGGTCCGCCCAGGAGGCGCCTTCTTCGACCGCGGCCTCGGACGAATTTGGCGGAATGTAGAGCCCCCGGAACATCTGGCGCTCGTCGTTGATGAAGTTGACCATCGCGATGGGAGCGCGGGTGATGCTGGCTGCCAGGTGGGCGAAGCGGTCGAAGGCCTCGTCCGCGGACGGTTCGTTGAGACCCAGGCTGCGCAGCCTGCGGGTCCGCTCGGACTCCCCGGCGGCACCCGGGAACTGGCCTTGAGTGCTCATCACATCAGTCATGGCGCACATGTAATCAGACATCCGGGCGTCGCGGTGCTACCGGTACCGTTCGCAAGCCTTTGCTGATGAACAGTCAAAGCAGCATGTGAGCGACCGACTGCGGACGGTCCGAGGGGCCGACATCGATTCCCGGCCAGTAGTGGCGCGAAACCCCTCGATAAAAGGACGGGCCGAATCCCGCCAATCCAAGATCGACTATGTGTGGAGTCGGTGTGCACATATGACAATGAGCCCTGCCGAAGACACGGACGGTAGTCCCCTACCCTCGGGAGCCCCCGTTCCAAGGTCCGCATGCACCCGGATGCAACGGGGCGATCGGCCGTCACACCTCCACACCCCCACCGATTCCCCGGGGGGAGCGGCCGGAGCGGCATCGTCGGCGCGAACGGAGGCACGACACCAACCGAGGACGAGAGGACCAGAGCATGGCGATGGACTACTTCACCGATGAACGGCACGAGAGCCTCCGGGCGGAGGTCCGTGAGTTCGCGGAGAAGGAGATACGTCCGCAGGTGGCCAGGATGGAGGCCGACCGGGAGATCGAGTTCGAGCTCTCGCGCGAGATCGCCCGCCGGGGCTGGATCGGCGTGACGATCCCGAAGGAGTTCGGCGGCCTGGGGCTCGGTCACCTCGCCAAGACCGTCATCGTGGAGGAACTGGCCCGGGTCAGCGGCGCGATGGGCGCGATGGCGCAGGCCTCACAGCTCGGCGTCGCGAAGGTCATCCACTTCGGCTCGAACGCCCAACGGCGGGAGTGGCTACCGAAGTTCGCCTCCGGGCAGTCCCTGCCGACCATCGCGGTCACCGAGCCGGAGTCCGGCGGCCACGTACTCGGCATGGCCGGCACCGCCCGCCGCGAGGGCGACGAGTACGTGCTCAACGGCCGCAAGGTGTTCGTCGGCAACTCGCACATCGGCGACGTCCACGGCGTGGTCTTCCGCACCGACGAGGGCAGCCGGGGGCTCTCCGCCTTCCTGGTCGAGAGCGACCGGCCCGGCTTCCACGCGGGCGACCGCGGCACCCAGGGCGGGCTGCACGGCTTCAGCTTCGGCGAACTCGTCTTCGAGGACTGCCGCGTCCCGGCGCGCAACCGGCTCGGCGAGGAGGGACAGGGCCTCGACGTCGCCTACTCCTCCTCCACCCTGTACGGCCGGCTGAACCTCGGCGCCGTCGCACTCGGCATCCACGTCGCCGTCGTGGAGGACACCGTCCGCTACGCCGAGGAGCGGGTGCTGTACGGCAAGCCGCTCAACCAGCTGAACAGCGTCGCACTGAAGCTCGGCGAGATGCAGTCCCGGCTGATGACGGCCAAGCTGGCCGCCTACCACGCCTCGCACCTGCTCGACCTCGGCGAGCCCTGCGACGCCGAGCTGATGAACGCCAAGCTGATCAACACCGAGTACGCGATGGACTCGGCGCGCACCGCCATGGAGATCTTCGCCGCCCGCGGCACGCAGGAGGAGTACAACATCATCCGCTACCTGCGCGACGCCACCCACATCTACGCCCCCGCCGGCACCTCGGACGTCCAGAAGCTGCGGCTCGGACAGGTCGCCTCTGGCACCTACGGCAAGCAGTGGTCGGCCGAACTGTCCGACGTGGCGAGCTGGGCGTGGACCGAGCTCAACCAGCTGGAGGCCGAGGCGACGGTGCACAGCGGGCCGGGCGCGCAGGTGGTACCGATGCCGCTGGCGGGCTGACCAGGGCCCGACGGCCCGGCCGCTGGGGCCTTCGGGCGGATTGACGGTCCGGAGGTTCGGGCGGATTGACGGTCCAGGTGCCTTGACCGCCCGGGCGGTTCGGGCGGATTGACGGTCCGGACAGCGGCGGACGGTCGGCCCACCGGCTGTTTGACCTGCTCCTGACGGCTCCCGGGAGGTCCCACCGACCTCCCGGGAGCCGTTCTCCGTTCCGCGGCAACCGCGCTGAACTGCGGCGTTCCGTCAGCGAACACCCCGAACCGGAAAGCGTGCCGCTGCCATCCGCCGTTCACATATCGTCAGTTGATGTTGCGATGAGGGCACCTGGGACTGATAGGTTTCCTGCCGTCGACGGCCGTGCTGCACCCGTCCGGACGGTGACACCGCGTCACCGAGTCCGGCGACCCCGGCCCCGGCGCCCTGAAGCCCGACCGGGCCCTCCCGGGCCGACCCCGCCGTTCGGCCCCGCGACCCGGCCTGCAACTCGGCCCTGCAACAAGGAATCAGATGCCAGGCATATCGGCCCCCCGCACGGGCCACCGCGCCGGCCGGTCCGGCTCCCTCCGCAGCTCGCTCCTCGCCCTCGTACTGGTTCCCAGCCTGGGCCTCGCCGCCGCCTGGGGCTACGCCGCCTACCTGCTGCGCGACGCCGGACACGGCACCGCGCTGCTGATCGGCACCGCCGTCGTCGCCGTGGTCGTGCTGGTCAGCCTGGTCCGCGGCGTCCGGGCCGCCCGGGCGCTGGCCGCCCGCCTGGCCGGGCTGCGCGCCGACACCATCACGCTCGCCCAGCAGGAGATCCCCGAGGTCGTCGACCGGCTGCGCGCCGGCGAGGCGGTGCCCACCCCGCCCGCCTGGTCGCCGTCCCGGCGGCTCGGCGACGAGGTCCAGCAGACCTCCGACGGCCTGGCCGCCGTCCGGCAGGCCGCCGTCGCCGCCATCGTCCACCAGGCGCAGGGCCGCGAGGGGACGAAGAAGGTCTTCCTCAACATCGCCCGCCGCACCCAGATCCTGATCCACCGGCAGATCAGCATGCTCGACGCGCTGGAGCGCGAGCACGAGGAACCCGAGCTGCTGCGCGAGCTGTTCGCCGTCGACCACCTGGCCACCCGGATGCGGCGCAACGCCGAGAACCTGGTCATCCTCGGTGGCGCGCTGCCCGCCCGGCGCTGGCGCAACGCCGTGCCCGTGGTCAACGTGCTGCGCAGCGCCGTCTCCGAGACCGAGAACTACGCCCGCGTGGTCGTCCAGGGCGTGCCGCGCGCCTCGCTCAGCGGGCAGGCCGTCGCCGACGTCATCCACCTGGTCGCCGAGCTGATCGAGAACGGCACCACCTTCTCCCCGCCGTACACCCAGGTGCAGGTCTCCGCGCAGGAGGTCCCCAAGGGCCTGGCGGTCGAGGTCGAGGACCGCGGCCTCGGCATGACCGAGGAGGAGTACGAGCGGCTCAACGAGTACCTGGCCAACCCGCCCGAGCTGGACGTCTCCGCGCTCGGCGACGACCTGCGGCTCGGCCTGTTCGTCGTCGCGCGCCTCGCCGCCCGGCACGACATCCAGGTCACCCTGCGGCCCTCGCCGTACGGCGGCACCCGGGCCGTGGTGCTGGTGCCCTCGGTGCTGCTGGAGCAGGCCGAGCAGCCGGCCGCGGTGCCCGGGCTGCCGTCCGGCGCCCGGGTCACCCGGACCCCGGTGCCGGAGCCGCGGCCGATGGCGGACGCGGACCTCGGGGAGGTCGACGAGGAACTGTCCGGCGCGCTGGCCGGGGTGCTCAGCGGGCTGCTGGGCGGCGGCGCTCCCGGCGCCGCGCCCGAGCCGCCGACGGCGACCATCGAGGGTGACGGCGGGCTGGTCGGCGGTGGTACGGGTAACGGCGGTACGGGCAACGGCGGTGGCGGTGCGGCCGGTGGCGGTGTGGTCATCGGCGAGGTGCTCGGCCGGAACGTCGAGGAGAACGCCCCGCAGGACGGTGGTACGGCCGCCGGCGGCGACGGGCCCGCCAACGGCGGACTGCCGGTCGGCGCCGAGATCCCCGGGCTGCCCGGGGCCGTGGTCCTCCCCCGGCCCGCGCTGCCGCGCCCGTACGACCTCCCGACCGGTTCCGGCGGTTCCGGCGGTTCCGGCGGTTCCGTCGGCCCGTTCGACCCGGCCGGAGCCCCGGCGGACCTCGCGGTGGACCGGCCGCTCGCGGACCCGGCCGCCGGCTTCGACGAGGTCCCCGCCGACCGCTCGGCGCCCACCCACGAACGCCCGCAGGAGGACCACGTGGAGCACGGCCCGGACGGCGAACTGCGCACCCCGCGGGTCCTGCCGCAGCGGGTCCGCAACGCCAGCCTCGCCGAGCAGCTCCGCGAGGCCAACGCGCCCGGCGCCATGATGCCGCCGCCGTCGTCGCCGGTGCCGGCCGCATCGCCGTACGGGGCCCACGCCGCCCCGGCCGGTCCCCGGTACGGCGACTCCGACGACCCGTCGCCGACGCGCTCCCGCGCCACCATGGCCGCCATCCAGCGCGGCACCCGGAGCGCCCGCGCGACCGGTTCCGAACCGGACGCGCCCGCCATGCCCGCCAACCCGGCGGCGCCCTCCGCCCCTTCCGCCCCACAGGAAGCCCCCGCGGAAGCCTCCGCCGTTCAGGAAGCCAAGGAACAGCACTGATGACGCAGCACGACGACACCCAGCGCGACCTCAACTGGCTGCTGGACCAACTGGTGGCGCGCGTGCCCGAGACCCGGCACGCCATCGTCCTCTCCGAGGACGGCCTGCTGGTCGGCATGTCCCAGGGCCTCGACCGGGCCGACGCCGAGCACCTGTCCGCCGTCGCCTCCGGGCTGCAGAGCCTCGCCCGCGGCGCCGGGCACCGCTTCAACGGCGGACGGGTCCGGCAGACCGTGGTCGAGATGGACCAGCTGTTCCTGTTCGTCACCACCGCCGGACAGGGCGCCCGACTCGCCGTCCTCACCAGCGAGCAGGTGGACGCCGGCCTGATGGCCTACGAGATCAACATGCTGGTCAAGCAGGTCGGCCAGTACCTCACCGCGGCGCCACGCAGCGACGCGGGCCAGGTCGGCGTGGGTGGCGGTGCGTGACCTCCGCCGACGCCGACGAGGGCTGGTTCTACGACAAGGACGCCGGCCACCTGGTCCGCCCTTACGCGATCACCAACGGGCGCACCGGCCCGGTCCGTGACGGGTTCGCGCTGATCACCCTGGTGGTCACCGCCGACCCGCGCACCGACACCAGCCGGCTGACGCCCGAACCGGCCGCGATCCTCGACCTGTGCCGCGAACGCCCGCTGGCCGTGGCCGAGATCGCGGCCACCATGGACCTGCCGGTGAGCGTGGTCAAGGTGCTGCTGGACGACCTGGCGGAGGCCCGGCTGATCCTCACCCGTGCCCCGGTCCAGCTCGCCGAGGCACCGGACATCTCGCTGATCCAGGCCGTGATCGAGGGTGTCCGCCGGCTCTGACCGGCGGGCCCCCGCCCGTCAGAGTCGGCCCCGTCAGAGACCGGCCCCGTCGAGACCGAACCTGTCGAGCACGGCCCTGTCGAGCACGGCCCCAGAAACTCCCAGTTCCCTTCCAGGAGACCCGAATTGACGACCAAGAGCCTGGTGCCGGGCGCGGTCAAGATCCTCGTCGCCGGCGGTTTCGGCGTCGGGAAGACCACCATGGTCGGCTCGGTCAGCGAGATCGAACCGCTGCAGACCGAGGAGCGGATGACCCGCGCCAGCATCGGGATCGACAGTCTCGAAGGCGTGCAGGACAAGTCCACCACCACGGTGGCGATGGACTTCGGGCGGATCACCGTCCGCGAGGACCTGGTGCTCTACCTGTTCGGCACACCCGGGCAGTTCCGGTTCTGGTTCATGTGGGACGACCTCGCGCTCGGCGCCCTCGGGGCGATCGTCCTCGCGGACACCCGGCGACTCGAATCCAGCTTCGCCGCCGTGGACTTCTTCGAGCAGCGGGGCATCCCGTTCGCGATCGGCGTCAACTGCTTCCACGGCCGCCGCGAGGCCACCCCGGAGGACGTCCGGCGCGCTCTCGACCTCGGGCCCGAAGTGCCGGTCGTGCTGTGCGACGTCCGGGAGCGGGCGTCCAGCAAGGAACTGCTGCTCGCCCTGCTCGACCGGGTGCACCGGGACGCGCTGGCGGCCGGGCGGCGGTGAGGCCGCCCGGGCGCCATGCCCTCGCGGGGGCGCTGTGCCTGTGCGGGGGTGCTTACGCCTTCGCGGGAGTGAGCTCGGACAGCGCGCCGACCAGTGGGGCCAGCTCGGGGAGCTCGGCCGCCTGCGCCAGCGTCGTCTCCAGGGTGGCGTCGTGCACCGGACGGGCGGCGTCCAGCAGGGCGCGGCCCTCCGGGGTCAGCTCGGTGTAGATGCCGCGCCGGTCGTCCGCGCAGAGGTAGCGGCTGAGCAGGCCCCGGTCCTCCAGCCGGGCGACCAGGCGGGTGGTCGCACTGCTGCTCAGCGCCGCCGCCCGGGCCAGCTGCTGCATCCGCATGTGCCAACCGTCCTGCCGGGACAGCGCCTCCAGCACGGTGTACTCGACCACCGAGAGCCGGTGCTCCGCCTGCAAGGCCTTCTCCAGCGCGGTGTCGATCAGCCCGTGCAGCGCGGCGAGCGTGCGCCAGCCGCTGGCCCGGACCTCGGCGGCGTCGTCGCGGATCCCCATGGCCCGACTTCCCTTCGCGTTGGCCTGTGTGTCGTGTTGCGTCGTGTTGCGTCTCCTCTCCGACAAGTATGCCAGTCCGCGCGGATTATCTGTCTGTGCAAATACTTCGGCTCATGCCTTTCCGGTGACGATCTCTTCCACGTCCGCCGCTTCCTCCTCCCAGGCCGCCGAGCAGAGTGCGACGGCCAGCGCCTCGGTGTAGCCGGCGGCGGCGAGCCAGGCGGTGGCGAAGGCGTCATGGTCGTCCGGGACGGTCCGGCCGAACACATCGCGCCGCTGGTTCGCCGCGGCGGCCCGGAGGCCGTCCAGGAGCTGGGCGGCCGTGGCCAGCCCAGCGGCGCTCAGCAGGCTCCGGTCGGCCGCCGCCGAGGCCTCGCTCGGGGCGAGGGCGTGCCGACCGGTCGTGACCGTCTGCTCCACCCTGCGGCCGAGCACGTGCACCGGCGGACCGGCCGGGGGCACGACGGGGACGGCGACGGGCGGGGCGGCCGCGAGCCCCGCTGTGAGCCCCGCCGGCAGGTCGGCGGTCTGGAGGCGCTCCAGGCCGAGGTTGACCCGGCCCGCCCGCTCCGCCGGAAGGGCGAGCGGGTCGGGGGCGTCCGGGGCCGTACCGATCGCGAGCAGGCGCAGCTCCGGACGGTCCGCCCGCTCCAGGCGCCCGATCACCCGCAGCCGCAGCCCGGGCGCGGTGGCGAGCAGCGCGAGGTTCGCCCGGAAGGCCAGGCCGGGGTGCGCGTGGCCCGGGAGCAGCGCGATCACGAGCTCGCTCCCGGCCGCGCGGGCGAGCAGCCGGGGCTCCCCGCCCGGACCCGTCGGGGAGGTGCCCAGCAGGGCGACGTCCAGGAAGAGCAGGTCACTGCCGGCCGGACGGCCCTCGTACGGCAGCTCCTGCGCCGCCAGCGCCCGGGCCACCTGGGCGGCCGGTGGCTCGGACCAGAGCCGAGCCGCCGGCTGCGCCGTCCACTCCGTACCCGCGGCGCGCACCGCGCGGACGGAGGCCCCCGCGCCCAGCCGCCCGCTGGCGGACCTGGTCGCGCCCTGGACGGCCAGCCCAGCGCGGCTGAACTCGCGGTGGCTGAGCGCGGCGTCGCCCAGCCGGACCGTCCGGTTGCCCGCCCCGACCGCGAGCGGTGCGGCGGTCGCGGCGTCGGTGTGCGGAGTCACCTCGGCGACCGTGCTGAGCCGGCCGTCCGCGTCCACCGCCCAGCTGACCGCGCCCGCATGGGTGGCGGTCAGCACCGGCTCGGCGAACAGCCCGTACAGCCGCAGGCCGCCCTCCTCCGCGTACGCCTGGCGGGCGGTGCCGCGCAGTTCGGCGGGCGGACGGTTGGTCGGGGCGTTCGTCGGGGCGTTCGTCAGGGCGTGGGTGAGGCCGAGGAGGTCGCGCAGGCCGGCCACCAGGTCCGCCAGCCGGTGGTCGGGCGCGCCGGAGCGCGCCGCCCGGACCCCGGTCACCACGGCGACGGCCGCGGCGGCCGGGCGGAACAGGCCCGCCAGCCGGGCCCGGTGGGCGGCGCGCAGCAACTCGGCCTGGGAGACGGCGCCGGCTCCGCTCACCCCGGCGGC
>NZ_JAFLNG010000294.1 GCF_017427025.1 Streptomyces sp. FH025 | reverse complement strand
GCCGCCGGAGCCGAGCGGCCCGGAGGAACCACCGACCAACAGGAACGACCGTGATGACGACTGCCCACGAGCTCCATGCGCGGGGCCTGCGCGAGCACCTCGCGCCCGCCCTTCGCACCCTGGGCCTCGTCGGGTGGCGCCGGACCTTCAGCCTGCCCGACGACACCCACTGGGTGCTGCTCGGCCTGGTCGAGCGTCCGGCCGACGACCGGGTGTCCTTCACCTTCCGGCTCAGCCTGGTCCGCCGTGCCGACTGGGCCCTCGTGCGGCGGCCCGACCACCGGCCCGACCCGCGCACCCGGTACGGCTTCGAGGTCTGGCGGGCCCGGATCGGCGAGGTGCTGCCGATCGGCGAGGACGTCTGGTGGGAGGTGCTGCCCGGGCCGCGCTGGCAGCTCGCCCTGGACGACGCCGTCGCCGCCGTCCGCCACTACGGCCTGCCGGAGCTGCGCCGCCGGGCCGAAGCGGACCGGGCCTCCACCGGCGAGACGTACCTCTCCCCCGCCGAGCTGGAGGAGGTCAACGCCGCACTGCTGACGGCCTCGGTGGCCCGGGTGCAGCGCGCCGAGCTGGCCGACGAGGCGCTGGTGCTGACCGGCGCCTGGACCAGGGGCGACGGCGTCGCCAGGACCGTCCTGGCGGGGGCCGCGCGGGGGTTCCTGTCCGCCGGGGACGAGCGGTTCCGGACCGTCCGCTGCCTGGACACGCTGGGCCGCGAACTCTGGGTCCTCCCTTAGGCCACGCCTGGTCGCCTTGGACCACGCCCGATCGATTTCCGCAGGTCAGATGGGGTGTCACGGGCCGCACCATGACAGCTGTCATACGGAACGGACAACGGACGGCACTGCTCTGACGGAGGGCCGGCCGGAAAGACTGAGGGCACGACGCGGGCATCGGCCCGCGGCCACCAGTCGGGGGAGGACCCACCGTGAGCAGCCAGACCGTCAGCGCCGCCGTCACCGTTCGCACCGAGGCCTTCGGGGCCGGCTCGCACGCCGGGTCCGCGTCGCCCGTCGCCGCCTCGCCCGCCAAGGGGTCGAACCCGCTGGTCTCCGGGCTCCGCCCGCTCGCCCTCGACGTGGCCGCCCCGCTGGTCGGCTACTACCTGCTGCACTCGGCCTGCGGCCTGAGCGAGTTCGCCGCACTGGCCTGGAGCAGCGCCTTCCCGGCGGGCCGGACCGTCCTCGGCCTGCTGCGCGAGCGCAGGCTCAACCTGTGGGCCGCGCTGATGCTGACGGTGAACCTGGCGGGCCTGGCGCTCACCTTCGTCACCGGCGACGCCCGGCTGATGATCGCCAAGGACGGCGGGCTGAGCGGCACCGTGGCGCTGGCGATCCTGGTCTCGGCACTGGTCGGCCGGCCGGTGATGACCCCGGTGCTGATGCCCTTCGTCACCAAGGGCCGCCGGGACCGGGCCGCCGCCTGGCAGCGGCTGGTCGAGGGCCGGGCGGCCGGCTCGCGGGCCTTCCACCGCCACGAGCGGGTGTTCGCCGGCATCTGGGGCGCGGCGCTGCTGGCCGAGTGCGCGGCCCGGGTGGTCGGCGCCTTCACCCTGCCGGTGTCGACCATGGCCTGGCTGTCCACCGTGTTCCTGATCGGCGCGATCGTGGGCGGCTCGATGCTCGGCCAGATCGCGGTCGAGCCGATCGAGCGGCTGGTCCGCGCCGAGGCCGAGGCCCCGACCGCGGCCTGAACGCCCCTCAGCGGACCCCTGAACTGCGGGTTCCGACGAATCGAACAAATCAGGAACCATCCGGATCTCTCGGGAGTCGTTCATAACGAGGGGGTAACGGACCCCCGGACGAGGAAACGGGGAGCCCCATGAACGGGACGTACGCACTGGCCGCCGCCGAGGACCGCACCCTCGCCTGGGACGGCTGCCTGAACGTCCGTGACCTGGGCGGGCTGCCCACCGACTCCGGGCGGCCGACCGCCCGCGGGGCGGTGGTCCGGGCGGACAACCTGGACCGCCTCACCGCCGAGGGCTGGGACACCCTCCTCGACCACGGCGTGCGCACCGTGGTCGACCTGCGCGACGCCGAGGAGTACAAGCCGCTCCTCCCGCTCCCCGAGGGCGTCGACCTGGTCCGCGTCCCGCTGGACGAACTGGCCGGCCCCGCCTGGTGGGAGGCCCACGGCCGGCTGGACGGCACCCCACTGGCCCTCCGCCCGTACCTGGACCACTGCCCGCACGCGGCCGCCGCGCTGGTCACCGCGATCGCCGACGCCCGCCCCGGCGGCGTGGTGGTGCACTGCGGCGCCGGCCGCGACCGCACCGGCCTGGCCGCCCTGCTGCTGCTCGCCCTGGCCGGCGTCGACCGGGCCGCGATCGCCGAGGACTACCTGCTGAGCGGCCCCAACATCCGCCCGCTGTACGGGATGCTCGGGCTGCCGGATCCGTACCGCCGGATCGACGCGGTGCTGGCCGAGGCCGGGACCACCGCCGAGGCCGCGCTGGCGTCCGTGCTCGACGGGCTCGATCCGGTGGCCTACCTGCTCGCCGCGGGGGTCACGTCGGAGCGGATCGCCGCCGCCCGCGGCCGCCTGCTGCCCGACGCGTAAGTCCGTCCGCGGCCGCCTGCCGCCCGACGCGCAGGGCCGTCGACGGGCCCCGGAAGACTACCCACAGGTAACGTCAACCGATGGTTGACGATCCCAGGATCGACAACCTACGGTTGACGCATGGAGAATCCCGTCGTTCCCAACACCACTCCCCTGCGCCTCGACGACCTGATCGCCGCGATCAAGAAGGTCCACCCCGACGCGCTCGACCAACTCTCCGACGCGGTCATCGCCGCCGACCACCTCGGCGACCTCGCCGACCACCTGATCGGCCACTTCGTCGACCAGGCCCGCCGCTCCGGTGCCTCCTGGACCGAGATCGGCCGCAGCATGGGCGTCAGCAAGCAGGCCGCCCAGAAGCGCTTCGTCCCCAAGGACCCGGGCACCCCGAACGACCTCGACCCCAGCCAGGGCTTCAGCCGGTTCACGCCCCGGGCCCGCAAGGTCGTGGTGGCCTCGCAGGAGGAGGCCCGGAAGGCCCACAACGCCGAGATCACCGCCGAACACATCCTGCTCGGTCTGCTCACCGAACCCGAGGGCATCGCGGTCAAGGCGCTCGCCGCCCAGGGCGTCACCCCGGAGGCCGTCCGGACGGCGGCCACCGCCGTCCTGCCGGCCGCCGTCGAGCAGACACCGCCCGCGCTCATCCCGTACGACGCGCAGGGCAAGAAGGTGATGGAGCTGAGCTTCCGCGAGGCGCTCAAGCTCGGGCACAACTACGTCGGCACCGAGCACATCCTGCTCGCGCTGCTGGAGCTGGAGAACGGCGAGGGCGTGCTCGCCGGACTGAAGGTGGACAAGCCCGAGACGGAGACCTTCGTCTCGGAGGCCATCGCCGCCATCATCGCCGCCCGGAACGAGGAGTCCGAGCAGCAGTGAGGATCCGGCGCCCTGCCCCGGGCGGAACTCCCGCCCGGGGCAGGGCACTTCCCGCTAGAAGCCGGAAATGTACGTGGTGACGATCCGGACCCGGCCGTCGGCGGCCGCGTCCAACGCGGCCCGCAGCCGGGCCGAACGGGCCGGGCCGAGCAGGTCCAGCGCCTCCTCGACGGCGGCCCAGCGGTAGGTGTCCAGCTCGCCGACCGGGACGGTCACGGGGGTGCCGTCCGGGACGGTGCCGAAGTCGAACATGAAGTGCTCGGCAGGGTGGTCCAGTTCGCCCGAGGGGTGGGTCCAGGAGATGGCCAGCAGCTCGCCGGCCTCCTGGACGATGCCGGTCTCCTCCTCCAACTCCCGCTCGGCGCACTCGACCGGGCCCTCGCCGAGGTCGATCGTCCCGCCCGGGAACTGCCAGTGCTCGCGGTACCCGGCCTTCACGATCAGGATCCGGCCGGACTCGTCGCGCAGCAGGCAGCCCGATGCCGCGTAGATCCGGGGCAGCGAGGCCAGCCATTCCTCGCGGGACTTCAAAGGCTCAGCCGTCACTGTGCTCCTCCTGGGGCGAGTGGGTTCGGTCGCCCCCACTCTGCCACCAGGCATCCGGCACCGGTTCGTCCCGGACCGATGAGTCGGCTCCCGCACGGCAGTCCAACCGGTGTGGAGACCACGCCGACCGAAGCCGTACTGACCTGTGACCTGGGCGCGCTGACCGCCCCCGACCTGGCCGTCGTCGATGCGCTCGCCCGGCTGCGGCTCGCCGCCGCCCGGCACGGGGTGCGCCTGGTGCTGCTGAACGCGAGCGGCCCGATGCGGGAACTGCTCGCGTTCAGCGGGCTCGCGGCCGTGCTGCCCGGAGCCACCGACCCGCTGGACCTCGCGGAACTGCTGGGCGCGGAGCCGGGGTTACTCGGCGGCGGTCCGGAGCCACTCGGCGGCGAGCCCGGGTTACTCGGCGGCGAGCCGGGGCGGGAGGCCGAACAGGGGGAAGAGCACGTCGGTGTCGAGGAAGTTGGTGAACCCGGTGATCCGGCCCTCTGACACCTCCAGCACGATCAGCGCCCACGGCGTGTGCCCGCCCTCCGGACTCGGCCGGTACTGGGCGAAGGCCGGGCCGCCGTTGGCCGTCACCGGAAGCAGCCGGGAGCCCCGGCAGCCGTGCCCCGGGCCCAGCATCCAGGTCCGGAGCTCGTCCCGCCCCCGCAGCCACATCGCGAACGGCGGCATGTTGAGGGTGACGTCCTCGTGCAGCAGCGCGGCGAGGCCGTCCATGTCGTACGCCTCGAAGGCGCGGACGTAGCGGTCCAGCAGCGCGCGGTGCCCCTCGTCCAGGGCCGGGGCGGGGCGGGCGGCCGAGGTGTCCGAGGCGAGCACCGCGCGCGCCCGCTGGAGCGCGCTGTTGACCGAGGCCACCGTGACGCCGAGCAGTTCGGCCGCCTCGGCGGCCTTCCAGCCGAGCACCTCGCGCAGGATCAGCACCGCCCGCTGCCGGGGCGCGAGGCGCTGCAGCACGGCGACGAAGGCCAGCTTCACCGACTCGCGCTGGGCGGCCACCTCGGCCGGGTCCCCCGTCTCGGGGAGCACCCGGCCGTCCGGCGCGGGGCCGATCCAGGCCACCTCGGGCAGCCGGGTGTCGCTCGCGGTGGCCACCGTCACCGGCCCTGCGAGGTCCATCGGACGGGCCCGGCCGTTGCGGCCGTTCAACGCGTCCAGGCAGACGTTGGTGGCTATTCGGTACAGCCAGGAGCGCAGCGCGGCCCGCCCCTCGAAGCCCCGGTGCCCGCGCCAGGCCCGGACCATGGTCTCCTGCACCGCGTCCTCGGCCTCGAAGACCGAGCCGAGCATCCGGTAGCAGTAGCCGGTCAGTTCGGTGCGGTACCGCTCCAGCTGGAGCTCGACCGGCTCCTCCGTGATCACCTCGGCCATGGTGTGCCCCCGTCGTCCTGCCGTGCGCTGTGGATCAAGTGGTTCAGCGGTTCAGCGATTCAGTGGATCAAGTGGATCAAGTGGATCGGGAGGAACGTAGCGCACGGCACTGACATCGATGCCGGATCACCGCTTCCCGTACACCTGGCCGGAGCCGAAGGCGGTGGTCGCCAGCTTCCACAGGGTGGGGAACTCCTCGCCCTCGATGCCGGTCGGGTTGAGCCCGATCACCACCGTCCGGGAGAGGTCGCGGGTGGCGAAGACCGCGCTGCTGAAGCCCGGGCGGGCGCCGGTCTTGCCCCAGATCTCCGTGCCGTTCGGCAGCACGCTGCGCAGCATGCCGCCCTTGCTGAAGCAGGCGTGCCCGGCGGTCGGGCCGATCTCGCAGTTCTTGTTGTGCTGGTTCGGCACGTCCGGGACGGCGAAGAGTTCGGCCTGCTGGGCGGGCGGCAGCAGGCGGCCGCGGAACAGGGCCTCGAAGAAGCGGTCGAGGTCGGCGGCGGAGGAGACCATGCCTCCCTCGGCCCACGGGTACGGGCTCTGCTCGGTGACGTCCACCCGGTCGGTGGTGCCGTCGGCGGCCCGGACGTCCACGTAGCCCTCGGCGTGCGGGCCGCGGATGGTGAGGTCGTCGGCGGCCGGGACGTAGGTGGCGCGCAGGCCGAGCGGGCGGACGATCCGCTGCCGCACCTGGTCGGCGTAGCTGTCGCCGGTGATCTTCTCGATCACCATCCCGGCGATGAAGTAGTTGTTGCCGTTGTACTGCTGGGCGGTGCCGGGCTGGAAGCTCATCGGCTGGGTGAGCATGTCGGCGACCACCTGCTCGGGGCTGAAGTACTCCGCCTTGTGCGCGGCGAACCACCCGGCGCTGCCGTCGCCGGAGGTCATGCCACCGCCTCCGGGCAGACCGCTGGTGTGGTCGAGCAACTGGCCGACGGTGACCGGCGGGTAGTCGGCCGGGAGCAGGCCCGGCAGGTACCGCTGGGCGGTGCCGTCCAGGTCGACCTTGCCCTCGGCGGCGAGCTGGAGCAGCACGGTCGCGGTGAACACCTTGGTGATGCTGCCGATCCGGAACCGGGCGTCGGCCGGGACGTCCTCCCCGGAGGTGCCGTGCCACCGCGCGCCCGGACCGTCGGTGCGGACCAGGGCGCCGGTGATGTCGCCGGGCAGGGTGTCGAGGGTCCGGGCGAGGGCGTCCCGGTCGAGCGGGCCGGGTCGGGCGGTCGTGGCGGGCGCTCCGGCGGCGACCGGCGGGGCGTCGGCGGCCAGGGCGGGGGTCGCGGCGCCGGCCGTGACGGCGGCGAGTAGCGCGCCCGCGGCGGCCAGGGTGGTCCAACGGCGCTTCCGGGTAGGGGTGTTCATGCGGCCTCTCTCCAACGGCGGCCCGCCCTGGGGGCGGTGGCTCGGACGGGAGAGAGTCTTCTGGACGCCCCGGAGCCCGGGCATCCGGGACCGGCCCCGAAGCACCCCGGAGAAAGATCCCTGAGTGTGCGTCAGGGGCGGTGCGCCGAGTGCTGACGGCGCCCGCCCCTGCGGGGGTCCTCAGTGGGGGTCCTCAGTGGGCGGAGTGCTTCTCCGCGCCGCGGTGCCGGTGCCCCTTGAGCTCCGCGTGCATCGCCGGGGCGGTGCGCATCGCCGAGGTCGCCGCGTCGCGCCCGCCGTGACGGAAGGCGTCGCCGGAGGCGTACCCGGCGGAGGAGGACATCGCGCCGGCGCTCGGCTTCGGCCCGAGCGGGCCGGGCGTGCTCACCATGCCCCGGCGTTCCACCAGTTCCTCGGCGCCCTGGCGGAACTTGGCGGTGCTGCCGTGGGTTCGCTTGATCATCGTCGGCCTCCCTTCGGCGGCCACGGCCGGACGGATGCCGGCCGGAGGGGCCGCACGGGCGTTATGTCCGGATTTTATCCGGGTTGCGGCCCGCTGCCACCGCAGGGAGCGGTCGTACGGTTCAGCCCATGACCTCGTGGACGAAGCACCAGCGCCAGTCCTCCCCCGGCTCGTAGGAGCGGATCACCGGGTGGGAGGTGTTGTGGAAGTGCGCGGTGGCGTGCCGCTGCGGCGAGAAGTCGCAGCAGCCGATGTGGCCGCAGTCCAGGCAGATCCGCAGGTGCACCCAGTCCCGGCGGCCCTGGGCCAGGCAGTCGGCGCAGCCGTCGGCGGGCGGGAGGGGCTCGATGTCCTCCGGTGCCGCGGCGAGGTCTTCGCAGGCGCTCATGCTGGCAGGCTATGACGGGCCGGGCCGGGCCGCCCGCCCAGCGCGAACGGCCCGCTCGGCGTGGGCGGCGGCGCGGGAAACCCGGCACCGAGCCTGCGGGCGGCATGGGAGCATGCCACCCGTGGCGATCGTGACGGGGAGTACGAACAGCGACACCGGCGGGGGGACGGCCGACGGCACCGTCGGCGGGTCCGAGGGCACCGCCGGGTCCGAGCACGCCGGTGCGCCCGGGGCGGCGGGCACGCCCGGGTCTGCGGGCACCGGACGGTACCGGGCCCGGCCGGTGACCGGCGCCGGGCGGATCCGGCAACCCGTCGCCCTGATCCGGCTGTTCACCGGGCTGATCGCGATCGCGCTCACCCTGCTGCTCGCCGACTACGCCCGCGCCACCACCGGGGGCTTCGCCGCCGACGTCGCCGAGGCCGCCTCGCTGGTGCCGCGCCCGCTGGCGGGCCTGGCCGGCGGGCTCACCACCGCCGCCGTGCTCCTGCTGCCGGTCGGGCTCGCCCTCCGCCGGGTGCTCGGCCCTGACCGGCGGCGCGCCCTCCAGCAGGTCTCCGACGGACTGCTCGCCGCCGTCCTCGCGTACGGAGCCACCCTCGCCCTGGAGCTCTGGATCGACGGCGTCGCCCCGGTCTCCCTGGTCACCGCGCTCACCCAGCGGCTGCCCGGCGACGTGCTCGGGCACACCGAACCGGTCTACGGCTACCTCGCTCCCGTCCTCGCCTTCATGACCGCCTCCGGCAGTCGCGAACGGCGGCTGCCCTGGACCGTCCTCGCGCTCTCCGGCCTCGCCGGCCTGGCCTGCGGGTACGCCACCCCCACCGCGCTGCTGCTCGGCCTGCTCATCGGCTGGACCGGCGCCCACGGCACCCTGTACGCCGTCGGCACCCCGGACCCGCGGCCCCGGCCCGGCGAGATCCTGCGCGCCCTGCGGGACAGCGGGCTGCGGCCGGTCGAGGCGACGGCGGTCGGGCCCGACCGCTACCGGGTCCAGCAGGCCGAGGGGCGGCCCGAACTCGACGTCCAGCTCCTCGACCGGCAGGCCGTCACCGCCGCCGCCGTCCGACGCGCCTGGCGCCGCCTGCGGCTGCGCACCGCCCCGCACCCCCGCGCGCTGCGCTCGCCGCGCACCGGGCTGGAGCACGAGGCCCTGGTCACGTACGCGGCCCTGGCCGCCGGCGTCCGCACCCGCCGCATCGCCGCCACCGCCGGACTCGGCCACGACACCGCCCTCATCGCGTACGAGCACCTGGCCGGCCGCACCCTGGACCAGCTCGCCGACGAGGAGATCACCGACGAGCTCCTCACCGACGCCTGGCGCCAGTTCGCCCTCCTCCAGGGCCGCGAGATCGCCCACCGCGCCCTGGTCCCGTCCTCCCTGCTGGTCGACGACACCGGCGCGGTCCACCTGGTCGACTTCGCGGACGGCGACATCGCGGCGAGCGAACTCGTGCTCTGCTGCGACCTCGCCCAGCTCCTCACCACCCTCGCCCTGCGCACCGGCGCGCCCCG
>NZ_JAFLNG010000293.1 GCF_017427025.1 Streptomyces sp. FH025 | reverse complement strand
GTGCGGTGGTGGGTCAGGGCGGCGGCCCGGGCGTGCTCCGCGACGGCGTCCCCGGCGTCCCCGAAGTCGGTGGAGCCGGGGACGGGGCCGGGGCCGGGGACGCCCTGGGACACAGGGCCGGCGGCCGTTGTTCCTGGGGCTGCCGTTGCTCCGGGGGCTGCCGGGCCGTCAGCACTCGGGCCGCCGACCGGCTCCTCGCCCGGGCGGTCGGGCTCGGACCGGCCGGTGGCGGCGCCGTCCGGCTCCGGGCCCTGGTCCGCGCCGAGGTCGCGGAAGACCGAGGCGAGGAAGCCCGGTTGGGGGAACTGGACGGTGGCGGCACCGTCGGACTGGCCGTCTGCTGAGTACTGCATCGGTCGTCGTTCCCCCATGCTCGTCCGGCACCTGCCCCGGGCGGCCGGCCACCCTGCGACCCCGCCCCTGCCGCATATTGTCCACCGAACGGGCGCGGCGGTCAGCCAAGCCGGTCAGTTGGTACGGGTGTTGGTCAGGTGCAGACCGATGTAGCCGACGTAGATCCGGCCGCTGCCGGAGCAGTCGTCCAGGTAGTGCAGCCGGGGTGCGGTGCGGCCGCCGCCGATCCGCAGGTGTGCGCCCATGAACGCCCGCCGGGAGGCGTCCACGCATTCCGGTACCGGCAGCATCCGTTCGCGTTTCCACTTGGTGTGGCTGAACACCGTCCGGGACTCCCCGCGCACCGCCTTGCGGGGCGGGAAGCGGTGGCAGCCTTCCGGCGTGCGCTCGCACCACTGCTTGAAGTCCCCGCGGGCCGCACCGCGCACGGCCGCCTCGGCGTACTCCTGCAGGGCCGTCAGACCGTCCCAGGCCAGCCGGGCCCAGCCGGCTCCGGCGCACTGGAGACCGTCCAGGGCGAGCGCGGCCTTCTGGTCACCGGTGAAGGTGAGCAGCGAGAACTCGTCGATCCTGGCCAGGAGTTCGGTGAAGGTCTCGGGCTTGCCGGGACGGCCGGCGGGCTGGGACGGGACGGCACCGACGGTGGCACCCGGGAGCGTACAGTGGCGGCCGGTCAGGGCGCGGGTGCCGGTACGGAGGCGGCCCTCGTGGCCGTCCCGGGCCGGGCCGCGGTCGTGGCGCTCCAGGTGCAGGGTGTGCCGGACCCGCTCCAGTTCGTCGGCCCTGGCCTGCTGCTCGGCGCGGTCCTGCTGCTCCTCGCGGGCGAGCGAGGTCAGTTCGGCGGTCCCGCCGACGGTCTGGTCCTCGGGCTGGTCGTCGGCCCGCTCCGCGACCGGGCGCAGCCGTGGCGGCGGGACCCGCAGCACCGGGACGGCCGCCAGCGGTGGCGGCAGCGGCTGGTCGGCCGCGAGCCGGCGCGGTTCGCGGGCGAGCAGCCCGGCCGCGCGGCGGAGGTCCTGTTCTATTCGGCCCCGGGCGAGCACCGGATGTCGGGCGGCATCCTGCCGGGAGGCCGGATCGACCTCGGGCAGATAGGTGCGCACCGCTCCGCCGTACACGGTGTGGTACTCCAGCGCGACGTTGAACCCCGTACGGGCGCCCGGGTCCAGCACGTAGACGGAGGCGAGGCCGGGCAGTTGCTGACAGAGCGGACGGACGACGTCCTCGACCCAGCGGTCGAGCGGGAGGTTCACCGGCACACTGGCGACCACGGTGGGCAGTCGGCGCTCCGGGTCGCACAGTTCGTCGATCAGCGCGTCGACCTCGTCGGCCGTGATCACCCTGGGGGCGGGGTGGACGGCGGCCGGGCCGTCGGTGGCGTCGAGCAGCGGGAGGAGCGTACGGGCGAGTTCGGGCACCGGCACCCGGCAGGGGGTGCGCACGCCGCTGCCGGTGCTGTGCGTCTCGGCCTCCAGCCGGAACCAGGTGGGGCCCTCCGCCCCGGTGGCCACGGTGAGGGTGAGCTGGTGGGTGCCGTGCGGGGCCGGGCGACGCAGCCGGCGGCGGTCGTAGCGGCCGGCGCCCGACGCACCGCGCAGCGGGCCGCGGTCGCGGTCCAGCAGGACGCGCTCGCCGAGGCGGAGGCGCTCGGCGGCGGGGGGCCTGGCGTCGAGGGCCGTCCCGGAGGGGCCCCGGAGGGCCGGTGGGGGCTCCTCGCAGCCCTCGTGCTTGAGCCAGGAGGCGAGTTGCTCGTCGGCCAGGGCGACGGCCTCGGCGTGCGGGAGAGCGGTGGCGACGGTCATCCGGTAGGGCGTCGCGGGGCCGTGGGGGCCGAACAGGTCGGCACCGGCGGGCGAGTGCGAACGGTCTGAGGTCATGCGCGTACCTCCGTGGTGCGGGGTGGGGTCTCGTGTCCTCCATCGACGGTTTTCGTCCGGTTCGGCCGGATCCTTGCCCAGGAAACGCCACGGCCCGGAGCGGAAGTTCCAACTCGGGGCCACGACACTACGTTCGAGTGAATCTGCTCAAGCCGTCTTCCGCGTGGCGCGAGCCCTCGGTTACAAGGAGCGGACCCGGCAGGGGTGTTCGAGCCGGCGCATCGGGGCGTACGAACCGGCGCGGGGGCCGTACGGACCCGCTCAGTCCTCGGCGGTGCCGGCGCCGCTGCGGCTCCACGCGGGCGACGCGACCGGTACGGCCAGCGGGTGGCCCTCCGGGGCGGCGTAGTTGGCGATCAGCACGACGGGCTCGGTCCCGAGGTTGCGGCCCTCGTGGACGTGGACCGGTCCGGCCTCCTCGACCAGCGAGTCCCCGGCCCGGCTGACCTCGACCCGGCCGTCGTGCAGCGTCCTGGTCAGCGTGCCGGAGAGCACCACCACCTCGACCCGGCCCGGGTGGTAGTGCCAGCCGGTGCTGGCGCCCGGAGGCAGGGTGATGCTCCGGACGAGGGACATCTCGGGTCGGCTTCCTGGTCGGCGGCCGGATCAGGCTAGGCGGGCCGCTCCGCGCGCCGACACGGAGCGGCCGCGAACTGGCCGAATGTCTGGCCGAAAAGCGGCCCGACCCGCCGACGTCCGCTCCGATGGACCGTCCGACGCCCCGTCCGAAACGGGCGTCCGGTCCGTCAGACCGGCACCTCGACGAAGGTCCGGCCCGCCGGGACGGCCACCGCGGTACCACCGGTCGCCTCGGCCAGCCAGGTGTGGAAGTCGGCCACCTCCGGCTCCGGCACGCCCACCTCGATCCGGACCCCGGCCGCCTCGTAGGCGAGGTCGCTCACCACGTACCCGGCCGCCCGCAGGTCGTTCTCCACCCGCCCGGCGCGCACGTGGTCCGCCGTCACCGCGAGCAGCGCGACCGGCCGCCGCTCCAGCAGTCCGACCTCGTCGATGGCCTCCGACACCGCGTTCCCGTACGCCCGCACCAGGCCGCCCGCGCCGAGCTTGATCCCGCCGAAGTACCTGGTCACCACGGCGACCGTGTCGGTCAGGCCGCGTCGGCGCAGCACCTCCAGCATCGGCACCCCGGCCGTACCGCCGGGCTCGCCGTCGTCGCTGGAGCGCTCGCGGCGCTGCTCCTCGCCGACCACGAAGGCGGTGCAGTTGTGCCGGGCGTCCCAGTACTGCTTGCGGATGCCGGCGATGAAGGCCTGTGCCTCGTCCTCGTCGGCGACCCTGGCGAGGTGGCAGATGAAGCGGGACTTCTTGATCTCGGTCTCGTGGCTGCCGGCCCGCCGGATGGTGAGGTACGGCCTGGTGGTCGGCTCCGGCGTGGCGGACATGGCGCGGTGGTTCTCCCGGGAACGGCGACGGCTGGCGGTGCGCGCCCCGGAGTCGCGGGGCGCACACTGCCAGCCTAGTTGGCCCGCGGACGGAGGATCGGCGGCCGGAGGATCGGCGGCCGGGGTCAGCGGCCGGCCAGGGCGTCCAGCCGGGCGCGGTCCAGGCCGGTCAGCGCGGTGACCTCGGCCGGGTCGACGGCGCCGCAGTCCAGGCCGCGCAGCAGGTAGCCGCTGAGCGCCCGGGCGGTGGCCGGCTCGTCCATGACGTCCCCGCCGGCCTTGGCGACGTAGGCGGCCAGTCGGGCGGCGGCGGCCACCAGGCCCTCGCGGTAGAAGGAGTACACCGCGACGTAGCGGGTCGGCAGGTGTGCCGGGTGCATGTCCCAGCCCTGGTAGTAGGCGCGGGCCAGCGAACGGCGGACCAGGTCGTGGTGGAGCTTCCAGGCGGCGTGCACCTGCTCGGTGGACCCGGTCGGGACCACGTTGGTCGAGCCGTCGGAGAGCCTGACCCCGGTTCCGGCCGCGGCCACCTGCATGACCGCCTTCGCGTGGTCGGCGGCCGGGTGGTCCATGCTCTGGTGGGCCGCGCTGACCCCGCAGGAGGCGCTGTAGTCGAAGGTGCCGTAGTGCAGGCCGGTGGCGCGGCCCTCGGCGGCCTCGATCATCCGGGCGACGGTGGCCCGACCGTCCGGGCCGAGTACGGCCTGGGTGGTCTCGATCTGGATCTCGAAGCCGATCCGGCCGGCGGGCAGCCCGGCGCGGCGTTCGAAGTCCTCCAGCAGCCGGACCAGCGCGGTGACCTGCTCGGCGTAGGTCACCTTGGGCAGGGTGAGGACCAGGCCCTCCGGCAGGCCGCCGTTCGCCAACAGGGTGGCCAGGAACAGCTCCAGGGTGCGGATGCCGCGGGCGCGGACGGGCGCCTCCATGCACTTGATCCGGATGCCGACGTACGGCGGCGCGCCGCCCCCGGCCACCGCGGCGGCGACCAGTCGGGCGACGCGGACGGCGTCTGCGTCCTCCTCGGCGTCCGGGCGGGGGCCGTAGCCGTCCTCGAAGTCGATCCGCAGGTCCTCGACCGGCTCGCGCCGCAGCTTGGCGCGGACCCGGGCGTGCACGTCGGCGAGCAGCGCGTCGTCCGCGACACCGAGGGCGCGGGCCAGCTCGGCGGGGGTGCCGGCGTGGGTGTCGAAGGACTCCAGGGCCTGGCGGCCCCACTCCCTCACGGTGTCGGCGTGGAAGGCGTCGGCCGGGACGTAGACGGTGTGCACCGGCTGCCTGGCGCCGGAGTCACCCGGGTAACGGCGCGCCAGATCGGCGTCCACCGGGGCGAGCAGCGCCTCCACGGCGGCGCGGGCGGCGGCGGAGAAGGAGGCCTCGCCCGTCGGCCCGGTTCCGTCGATCTCGACCTGCGACATCCGCACTCCTCCATGCCGAATCCACACCGAACCAGCGTTTCAACAATTTGTTGAAGCGAAGGTAGCTCCGGCGGGGTCGGGCGTCAATGGAGGACGGACGGTCGTCAATGGCCGACCGCGCGGTGGACGCAGGGGTGTTGGCGCGGGCTCAGTCCCTCCGGATCCCGGCCCGTCCCCGTCTCAGTCCCTCCCGGCGTCGGCGTAGCGCTCGTCCAGCTGCGGGTAGAGCTCGGCGACGTCCTTGGAATGGACGGAGCCGTTCGGGCCGTTCCCGGTGATGCCGTACTCCGTGGTCAGCCACGCGGCGAGGCGCTGGGGATCGGGGTGGCGGCCGTCGTGGGTGTCCATGTACGAGAGCAGGGCGTCGTAGACCAGGTCCAGGTCGAGGCGCGCGGAGGCCGGACGAGGTTCGGATGCCTCGGCTTGGGCGGGCTCCTCTACCGGAGCGGGCTGCTCGGGCTGGGACGAGCGCTCGGCCGTGGAGTGCTGCGGCTCGACGGTCGGCTCGGACTGACTCTGGGCCTGGGACTGCTGCGGGTGCTGGGCCTGCGGTCGGGGCGCCGGGGCGGGCACCTCGGCGACCGGGCGCGGGGGCTTGAACCACGGCGAGGCCTGGCCCGGCACCCGGCCGCCCGGAGCCGCGTCGGCCGGGTGGCCGGTGGTGCGGACCGGGCGCTCGGTCCAGACGTTCAGCTCCTCGCTGCGCGGCTGCGGGACGGCGTCCGCCGTCTCCTCCGGCTCCTGCGCCGCACGCAGTCGGACGGCGGCCAGCTTGGCCAGCATCGGCGCGGCGACCTCGGCCGACATCGGTGCGGTGGCCGCGGGGGGCTGGGTCGCGGCCTGGTCCTGGGGCTGCGACTCGGCGGTCGGCTCGGGCTGGCTCTGGGCCTGGGCCTGGGCCTGCTGCGGGAGCTGCTGCGACGGGGCCGTGGCAGGGACGGCGGTGGTCACGGCCGGGGCGATGGCCGCGGTGGCGCGGGCCTCCTGGAGTTCGAGCTCCTGGGCCTTCTGCTCCGCCAGGGCCTCCTGGGCCTCGCGCTCGCGGGCTTCCTCGTCCAGCCGGTCGAGCAGCGACGGGTCCAGCGGCACACCGTACTTGGCGAGCTTGAGCGGCAGCAGCGCCTGGATCGGCGCCGAACGGCGCCAGCCCCGGCCGTACCGGAAGCGCAGCTGCGCCCGGTAGACCAGGCGGTTCTGCTCCAGCCGGACGACCTCGTCGTAGGAGCGGAGCTCCCAGAGCTTCATCCGCCGCCAGAGCCGGAAGGTCGGCACCGGGGAGAGCAGCCAGCGCATCACCCGGACCGACTCCATGTGGCGGTCCGCGGTGATCGCGGCGATCCGACCGACCGCGTGCCGGGAGGCCTCGACCACCACGACGAAGAGCACCGGGATGACGGCGTGCATCCCCATCCCGAGCGGGTCGCCCCAGGAGGCGGCCGCGTTGAAGGCGATGGTGGCGACGGTCAGGACCCAGGCGGTCTGACGCAGCATCGGGAAGGGGATCCGCAGCCAGGTCAGCACCAGGTCGAGGGCGAGGAGCACGACGATGCCCGCGTCGACGCCTATCGGGAAGGCGTAGGAGAAGGCCCCGAAACCCTTCTCCTGGGCCAGCTCGCGCACCGCGTTGTACGAGCCTGCGAACCCGATGCCCGAGATGATGCAGGCGCCGGCCGCGACCAGGCCGAGCAGGCCGCGATGGGCCTTGGTGAGCGTTGGGCGTGCCATTACGTCTATCAACCCCTGGATGTCGGCTGCTGCCGTACGCGCCTCGGCTGCCGGTCCCCGTCAATCGGGCCGCCGGACGGCTGAGCAACCTCCGGGCTCGGCCCACCGGAGTTTACTCGTACACCTGTTTCAGCGTTTCCGCAGCCTGGAGTGTCACAGCGCGGGGCACCCCGTGCGCCGGGGCCGGTCGGGCCGTCAGCGGCTCTGCTCCGCTGTGCCGTTGAGGTAGGCCAGTACGGCCAGCACCCGGCGGTTGGCGTCCTCGTCGGGGGCCAGTTCGAGCTTGCTGAAGATGTTGGCGATGTGCTTGGCCACCGCGCCGTCGCTCACCGAGAGGCGGGCGGCGATCGCCGAGTTGGAACAGCCCTCGGCCATCAGCTCCAGCACCTCGCGCTCGCGAGGGGAGAGCCCGAGCAGCGGGCCGGGCCGGCGCGAGGTGGTCTGCATCAGCTTGGCGATCACGTCCGGGTCCATCGCCGTCCCACCCGCCGCCACCCGGCGGACCGCGTCGATGAACTGCCCGGCGTTGAACACCCGGTCCTTCAGCAGGTAGCCGATCCCGCCGGTGCCGTCGGCCAGCAACTCCCGTGCGTACAGCTGCTGGACGTGCTGGGACAGCACCAGCACCGGCAGGCCACGGATCTCCCGACGCGCCTCGAGCGCGGCCTGGAGCCCCTCGTCGGTGAGCGTCGGGGGAAGCCGGACATCGACCACGGCGACGTCCGGCCGGTGGGTCAGCAGCGCCTCCAAAAGCTCGGGGCCCGTCTCCACCGCGGCGGCGATGGTGAAACCGTGCGCTTCCAGCAGACGGATCAGGCCTTCGCGAAGGAGGTAGAGGTCCTCGGCGAGGACAACTCGCACGGCAACTCCAAGGTGATGGTGGTGGGACCGCCCGACGTGCTGTCGATGGCGAGGACACCGTCGAAGGTACCCAATCGGCGCTCGATCCCGCGCAGACCGGTCCCCCTCGACGGATCCGCCACGCCCACGCCGTCGTCCGTCACCGTGACCCGCAGGAACCCGGCCCGGTACAGGATGTCCACCCACACCTGGTCCGCCTCCGAGTGCTTGGCCGCGTTGGCCAGCAGCTCGCTGATGCTGAAGTACGCGGCCGCCTCCACCGGGGCCGGCAGCCTGTCCGGCAGACTCACGAACACCTCGGTCGGCAGCGCGCTGTCCAGCGCCAGCAGCCGGACGGCGTCGCCCAGTCCGCGCTCCGCGAGCACCGGCGGGTGGATGCCGCGGACCAAGTCCCGCAGCTCCTGCAGCGCCCGGGCCGAGGACTGGCGTGCTTCGGAGAGCAGCTCGCGGGCGGCCGCCTGGTCGGTCTCCATCAGGTGCTCGATGGTGCCCAGCGTCATCCCTATCGCGACCAGCCGGGCCTGCGCGCCGTCATGCAGATCGCGCTCGATCCGCCGCAGTTCGGCCGCCTGGCTTCCCACCGCGTCCGCCCGCGTCTCGGTCAACTGGGCCACCCGCTTGGTCAGCTGGGCATGCGTCGCCCGGCCGTCCTGGTCCAGCACCCGGCGGGCCACCTCCGCGTACCCGCGCACCGCGTACGGGGCCAGGAGTATCCCGGCGAGAACCATGCCCGTCCCGAACACCAACCTCAGAGCGATGGACATCATCCGCGGGCTCATCGGACCGAACCCGTCCCCCAGCACCGGGCCGGACAGGACGAACACCGTGCCCAGCACCAGCAGCAAGCCCACCGCGCCGGCCAGGGCCGCGACGAGGAAGGGGTTCACGAGCAGCCAGAGGATCTCGACGCGAGTGGTGCGGTCACGCAAGCCCCAGTGGACCAACTGCGCGTACTTCGCGACCGTCTGCGAGCGGTGGTACGAGTAGCCCGTCCACCAGTGCCCGCGGGCGTCCAACTCCAGCTCCGGCAGAGGCTTGTAGACCGCCGGCAGGCGGACGCCGTACCACCGCTGAAGGAACAGCCGAGTACGGTCCGCCGTCCGACGGACACAAGCGGCCGCCACCGCGGAGCCCGCGACCGCCGCCGCAACGAGGGCCACCAGGGAAGCCGGGTAGTAGAACTGCAGGAACTGGGCCGTCACCACCCCCGCGAAGATGGCCGCCCCCACCGGCAGCACGAACCCCGGCACAGCAGCCAGCACCACCTGAGCCAGCCGGGCCAGCCCCTGGCCGCCGGCCTGGAAGGCCGCCTGGGTCTGCGCACGCACGGACGTGCCGCTCGTACGAGTCTCTGTGGTCACGCAAGCTCCTGATGCCGGTCCCGATCGTCCTTCATCAGTGTTCACGAACGACCCGCTCCGGACACTGGCCGTGGCACCCCAATTCCGGGGTGGACCTAGGACCACCTGACAGTGGTAGGAGCAACACCGGCCCGTTGAGAAGGCCC
>NZ_JAFLNG010000292.1 GCF_017427025.1 Streptomyces sp. FH025 | reverse complement strand
CCGGCCGCCGGCGACCTCGACCAGCAACTCGCCAACGCCAGGAAGCAGTTGACCACCGACCAGGCCGCCCTGGCCAAGGCCAGGGCGGTGAACGGCCCGATGGTCCCGGCCGCCCACGTCCTGTTCGTGCCGACCCTCCCGGCCACCGTCACCGCCGTCAACGGCACGGTCGGCTCGCCCGCCTCCGGCACCCTGCTGTCGCTCACCAGTGGCGGCCTGGCCGTCACCGGCCAGCTGACGCCCACCCAGGCGGCGGGCGTCAAGCCGGGCATGGCCGTCGAGATCCTCGCCGAGGACACCAACACCACCATCCCCGGCACCATCGCCGAGGTCGGCGCCCCGACCACCGCTCCCCCGGCCGGCAAGGTGATCACCCTGGGCGGCGCGTCCGGCGGCGGTTCCGGCGGCGGCTCCGGAGCCCCCGGTGGCCAGCCCGGTGGCCCGGCCGCCGGGGCACCGGGCAACGGGCCGGGCGGCCAGAGCTACGTACCGCTCGCCATCACCCCGAACGCCCCGCTGCCCGCGGCGATGAGCGGCAAGAACGTCCGCCTGACCGTCCTCAAGGACAAGGCGGGTGCCCCCGTCACCGCCGTCCCGGTCGCCGCGATATCCACCAACGCGGCCGGCCGGACCTCCGTCACCAGGGTGGACGCCGCCGGGAACCGCACCACCGTCCCGGTGACCACCGGCGTCACCGCGGACGGCATGGTGGCCGTGACCCCGGCGGACGGCGCCGAACTGCGCGTCGGCGACCAGGTGGTGGTCGGCAAGTGACCGCACCCGCCGCCGAGGCCGCCGACAAGCCCGTGATCGCCCTGGCCGGCGTCGGCCGCACCCACCCCGGCCGCCCGCCCGTGGTCGCGCTGCACCCCTCCGACCTGACCGTCCACCGCGGCGAGTACCTGGCCGTCACCGGCCCCTCCGGCTCCGGCAAGTCCACCCTGCTGCACCTGCTCGGCCTGCTCGACACCCCCACCACCGGCCGCTACGAACTGGACGGCATCGACACCGGCAGCCTGCGCGACCGGGACCGCTCGACCCTGCGCGGGCGCCGGATCGGCTTCGTCTTCCAGTCCTTCCACCTGCTCCCGCACCGCACCGCGGAGGAGAACGTCGTCCTCGCCCAGGTCTACAACCGCTCCCCGCGCCGCGCCCGCCACGCCGCCGCCCTGGAGGCGCTGCACCTGGTGGGCCTCGGCCACCGCACGGACGCGCTGCCGGGCACCATGTCCGGCGGCGAGCGCCAGCGGGTGGCGATCGCCCGGGCACTGGTGAACCGGCCCAGCCTGCTGCTGTGCGACGAACCGACCGGCAACCTGGACTCGGCCAACGCCGAGGCGGTGCTGGCGCAGTTCGACGCGCTGCACGACCAGGGCTTCACCCTGGTCGTCATCACCCACGACCCGTCCGTGGCCGCCCGTGCCCAGCGCCGGGTGACCATCCGCGACGGCGTGCTGGCCGAGGCCGAGGCCGTCCGGACGACGGGAGTCCCCCGGTGAGCCGCCGCAGCGTGATCCCCGAGCCACCCTCCCGCCTCAGCCCGCGCGACCTGCTCTCCGAGGCGCTCTCCGGCGTCCTGCAGCGCCCCGGCCGCTCGGTGCTGACCATGCTCGGTACGGTCCTGGGCATCGGCGCCTTCGTCGCCGTGCTCGGCCTGACCGCCACCGCCACCGGCCAGATCGGCGAACGGTTCAGCCTGACCAAGGCCACCACCGTCACCGTGACCGACCGGCCGAGCACCGACGGGCTCGCCCCCGGCACCAACCCGTCGAGCGACTTCCCCGCCGACACCGACCGCCGGATGGCCGCGATCGACGGTGTGCAGGCCGGCGGCGTCTGGTGGCCGGTGCCCGGCTCACCGGTGATCGCCCGCCGCCCGGACGGCCCCGGCGAGGGCACCGGGCTCTCCCTGCTCGCGGCCACCCCGGGCGCGGTCGCCGCGATGGAGCCGACCCTGTCCGCCGGGGTCACCATGGACGACTTCGTGCAGCGGACCGCGCAGCCGGTGGTCCTGCTCAGTGAGGCCGCCGCCAAGCGCCTCGGGGTGAGCCGGCTGGACGCCCAGCCGGCCGTCTTCATCGACCACGTCCCGTACACCGTGATCGGGATCTACTCGGACGTCCGCCGTCAGCCGGCCGCCCTGCTCGGCATGGTGATCCCGGCCAGTACGGCGCTGGAGCGGTACGGCAACCCGGCCCCGGACGCGGACTGCGGGGTCCAGGGCCTGGTCGCCACCCGGGTCGGCGCCGCGACCGTGGTGGCCGACCAACTCCCGCTCGCCCTGCGGCCGGACACCCCGAAGTCGTTCACCGTCGTCCCGCCGCCGGACCCGCACAGCCTTCAGGACACGGTGACCTCCGACCTGACCGGGCTGTTCCTGGCGCTGGCCGGGATCTGCCTGCTGGTGGGCGCGGTCGGGATCGCCAACACCACGCTGGTCGCCGTACTGGAGCGGACCCAGGAGATCGGCCTGCGCCGTTCGCTGGGCGCCCGCACCGGGCACATCGCGGCCCAGTTCCTGGCCGAGTCGATGGCGCTCGGCACCCTGGGCGGGCTGATCGGCACCGGCCTCGGCGTGGTGACGGTGGTCGGGGTGGCCGCCGCCCGCGACTGGACGGCCGTCCTCCAGCCGGCCACCACCCTGCCCGCCCCGCTGATCGGCACGGTCGTCGGTCTGCTGGCCGGTCTCTACCCGGCCCTGCGCGCGGCCCGCACCGACCCGCTCACCGCGCTGCGGAGCGCCTGAGAACGGCCAAGAGCGACTGAGAGCAACCGAGAACACCGAAGGGCCCGGTGGCAGCCGGGCCCTTCGGTGTGAGGGTTTTCGTCAGGCGGTCAGGGAGGTGTCACGCGCAGCGTGTCCCAAGAAGGGCGGCGGCGGGCGACGGGTGGGCCGGAGGCCTTAGAAGGCCTCCTCCGCCAGCTCCATGATCTCGTTGTCGATGCCCTCGGCGATCGCCCGCTGCGGAGCGACGGTCGGGAGGATGTTCTTGGCGAAGAAGCGGGCCGCCGCGACCTTGCCCTGGTAGAACGGCACGTCCTTCTCCGAGGCGCCGGCCTCCAGCTTGGCCAGGGCCACCGCGGCCTGACGGAGCAGCAGCCAGCCGACCACGACGTCGCCGGAGACCATCAGCAGGCGGGTGGTGTTGAGGCCCACCTTGTACATGTTCTTGACGTCCTGCTCGACGGCCGTCAGGTCGGCGATCAGCTTGCCGACGATGGCGTCCAGGTCGCCGAGGGCCTTGGCGAGCAGCTCGCGCTCGGCGGCCAGGGCCTCGCCGCCCTCGGCCGCGGCGAGGAACTTCTGGATCTGCTCGGACAGCCCGGTCAGCGCCTGGCCGCCGTCCTTGACGATCTTGCGGAAGAAGAAGTCCTGGCCCTGGATCGCCGTGGTGCCCTCGTACAGGGTGTCGATCTTGGCGTCCCGGATGTACTGCTCGATCGGGTACTCCTGCAGGTAGCCGGAGCCACCGAAGGTCTGCAGGGACTGGGCGAGCTGCTCGTAGGACTTCTCCGAGCCGTAGCCCTTGACGATCGGCAGGAGCAGGTCGTTGAGGCGCTCGGCGGCCTCGTCGTGCTCGCCGCGCAGCTTGGCGGCCGTCATGTCGTCCTGGACCGACGCGGTGAACAGGACCAGCGCGCGCATGCCCTCGGCGTAGGCCTTCTGGGTCAGCAGCGAGCGGCGCACGTCCGGGTGGTGGGTGATGGTGACGCGCGGGGCGGTCTTGTCCAGGAACTGCGAGATGTCGGCGCCCTGCACGCGCTCCTTGGCGTACTCCAGGGCGTTCAGGTAGCCGGTGGAGAGGGTGGCGATGGCCTTCGTGCCGACCATCATGCGGGCGAACTCGATGATCTTGAACATCTGGCGGATGCCGTCGACCTTCTCGCCGAGCAGCCAGCCCTTGGCCGGGTGCTTGGCACCGAAGGTCATCTCGCAGGTGTTCGAGGCCTTGAGGCCCATCTTGTGCTCGACGTTGGTGGCGTAGACGCCGTTGCGCTCGCCGAGCTCGCCGGTCTCCCAGTCGAAGTCGAACTTCGGGACGATGAACAGGCCCAGGCCCTTGGTGCCCGGCTTACCGCCCTCGGGGCGGGCCAGCACCATGTGGATGATGTTCTCGGACATGTCGTGCTCGCCCGAGGTGATGAAGCGCTTCACACCCTCGATGTGCCAGGAGCCGTCCTCCTGCTGGATCGCCTTGGTGCGGCCGGCGCCCACGTCGGAGCCCGCGTCGGGCTCGGTGAGGACCATGGTGGAGCCCCACAGGCGGTCGGTCATCCGCTTGGCGATCTCCAGCTGCTCCTCGGTGCCCTCCTCGGCGATGACGCCGGCGAAGGCCGGGCCGGAGGAGTACATCCAGATGGCCGGGTTGGAGCCCAGGATCTGCTCGGCGAAGGCCCAGATCAGCGAGTTCGGGGTGATCTGGCCACCGATCGACTCCGGGATGCCCAGGCGCCACCACTCGGCGTCCATGAAGGTCTGGTAGCTCTTCTTGAAGGTGGCCGGGATCGGCGCGGTGTTGGTCTCCGGGTCGAAGACCGGCGGGTTGCGGTCGGTGTCGGCGAAGGACGCGGCGAGGTCGTTCTCGGCGAGGCGCGAGATCTCGCTCAGGATGTTCTTCGCGGTCTCGACGTCCATGTCCGCGAAGGGTCCGGTGCCGTACACCTGGTCGCGACCGAACACCTCGAAGAGGTTGAACTCCACGTCCCGCAGGTTGGACTTGTAGTGACCCATGGCCGTTTTCTCCGGTTCGTCGCTTCCGGGAGACCGCCGCGTTCGGGCGCCCCGTACCCACCAGTAGGCATCATGATGCTACCCAGCGGTAACTTGGGCAAGCCCCCTGCGGTGAATCCGGTATGAACGTGGTCACGTCCCACAAGCCGGGACGGCCACTCCTTGTCAGGATCGACGCCAGCGCGGGCGGGTGCGCTCCCGCTAGCCTGTCCGTGTGTACGGATATGACCAGAACGCATACCCGGGTGACCCCTACCAGCAGCAGGCGGGTCCGCAGCCGGGCATGAACGGCATGCCCGGACCCGACGCGTACGGCGCACAGGCGCAGGCGCCCCAGCAGTCCCTCTACCCCGAGCCCTCCCCGCCCTCACTGGCGGACGCGATCCGGGCCTTCACCACCGGCTCGATGGCGGTCGAGGACTTCCAGGCCATCTTCATCACCTCGAAGGTGCACTGCCCGCGCGGCGACCGCCCCGGCTTCCTGGCGCTGCACAACACCCCGACGCCGGTGATCCCGATGTTCAGCTCGCTCAAGGAGCTGCGCCGCTACGCCGGCAAGGAGTCCAAGCACTTCACCGTCACCGGTGCCGAGGTGCTGGACCTGCTGCCCACCGGCTACGGCTTCGCGCTGGACATGGAGGGCGAGCACCGGATGGTGTTCGACGCCAAGGCGGTGGAGCAGATGGTCGACTTCACCATGCGCCGGATGTACGGCTGATCCATCCTGGGAGGGGAGCCGCGCTCGCTCGTCACCACATAGTTCAAGTTTCAACTTGCTTGTTGTTGAGGATTGAACTAATCTCGTGGACGTAGGCCAAAGACCCCCCGAAGGAGGCCGACATGCCCGCCGTGACCGTCGACAACCCGCTGACCCTCCCCCGCGTCACCACGCCGGACCCGGCCGTCGCGAGCGCCCGGCCGGTCCTCACCGTGGCCACCGCGCCCGAGGGCTTCGAGGGCGAGGGCTTCCCCGTCCGCCGCGCCTTCGCCAAGATCAACACGAAGTACCTCGACCCGTTCATCATGATGGACCAGATGGGTGAGGTGGACTACGCCGCCGGCGAGCCCAAGGGCACCCCCTGGCACCCGCACCGCGGCTTCGAGACCGTCACCTACATCATCGACGGAACGTTCATCCACCAGGACTCGCACGGCGGTGGCGGCACCATCACCGACGGCGACACCCAGTGGATGACGGCCGGCTCCGGCCTGCTGCACATCGAGACCCCGCCGGAGTCGCTGGTGAGGTCCGGCGGCCTCTTCCACGGCCTCCAGCTGTGGGTGAACCTGCCCGCCTCGGACAAGATGATCGCCCCGAAGTACCAGGACATCCGCGGCGGCAGCGTCAAGCTGCTCAGCTCCGAGGACGGCGGCGCCCTCCTGCGGGTGATCGCGGGCGAGCTCGACGGCCACCAGGGCCCCGGCACCACCCACACCCCGATCACCATGATCCACGCCTCGATCAGCCCCGGCGCCCAGATCACCCTGCCCTGGCGCTCCGACTTCAACGCCCTCGCCTACGGCCTCGCCGGCAGCGGCTCGGCCGGCCAGGACCGCCGCCCCTTCCACCGGGGCCAGGCCGTGGTCTTCGGCGACGGCGACTCCATCACCCTCCGCGCCGACGAGAAGCAGGACTCCCGCGACAACAACTTCGAGGTCGTGCTCCTCGGCGGCCTGCCGATCCGTGAACCCGTCGCCTGGTACGGCCCGTTCGTGATGAACAGCCACCGCGAGCTCCAGCAGGCCATGGAGGACTTCCAGGCCGGCCGCCTCGGCACCGTCCCCACCGACGCCCACTGATCCGACGGCCGTGAGGGCCCGGACCGCACCCGGTCCGGGCCCTCACGCGTCCCTCCCTACAGCAGCGCGTAGACCGCCGAGGCGTCGTCGTGGGCCCTGCCCCGCGGCCAGCGCTCGCAGCCGACGTCCGTCCGCTCCACCCGGCGGACCTCGGCGATCAGCTCGCCCGGTCCCGACTCGGCGAGCAGCCGCAGCACGTCGCCCCAACTGCCCAGCCCGAAGCGCTCGGTGTAGCGCGAGGCGCCGTCGGTCAGGGCGGCCAGCGCGTGCAGCCGGTCCAGCGGGACGAAGCCGGTCTCGGCGTGCTCGGCCGCGCGCGGGCTGGCCGCGGCGATCCACGGGCCGGCGCCCCGGTTACGGGCGGCGCGCTCCGCCAGCGCGTACTCCAGGTGCAGCGCGGCCCGCTCGGCCGAGCCCGGGACGGTCTCCCAGACCTGGCGGCGCAGTTCCTCCCCGCCCGGGAAGCGCTGGTTGTCCCCGATCACCTGGGGCGGGCCGTCCTTGAACTCCAGCACCAGCAGCGAGTCGCCGAGCACCAGGTACTCCAGCGACTCGCCGTGCCGCCGGGCCGCGACCACCATCGCGGCGGGCGTGTTGGGGTGGGCGAGGTCGCAGCGGCCGCCGTGCAGCGCGGCCGTCTCCACGATGGCGTCGGCCAGGCAGTCGGCGATCGAGCGGTCCGCGCGGTCGGTGAGCCGGGCGAGCAGGTGCACGCCCAGCCGACGGACGTACCAGGCCGTGCCGTGCCGGCACCCGGACTCCAGGCCGGCCGGCGAACTCGCACCGTCCAGCAGGACCAGCGCCTCCGGCGAGGCGGCCGCGAAGTCCTCGCTCTCGCGGTCGGGCCGCCGCGCTTCCCCTGCGAGCTGTAGCTGCATCCCGCCAGTGTGGCCGCCGCCCCGGGCCGCGCCCAGCCCCGTGCGCCGGAGCGCCGCGGGGCGGGGGCGGGCGTCCGGTGGCAGCCGGGGCGATCCGGCCATACCGTCGGAGAGCGAGCGAACGATTCGGCCATTCGGGGCCGGTCCGGTTTGCGACCACCTTCGGGTGGCCGGGCGGCCCGGGACTGACGAGGAGCGGATCATGTTCTGGCAGTTCATCGTGTTGCTGGCCGCCGCGCTCGGCTTCCCGGCCGCCGCGCTGCTCTACCTGATCGGCGGGCCGCGCTTCCCCGACGAACCGCGCGGCCCCGAGCGCCGGCCGCCCGGCACTCCCGGCTCGAGCGCCTAGTGCTGTGACCGGGATGGTCAACCGTGATCGGAAGGCGGCTCGCGGGGCGAGCGCACGCGCGACGGCTGGTATTACTGGGACATGCAGGAAGAGACGGCACGCTCCGCGATCGACACGTTCATCTCCGCGTTCAACGCCTCGGACGACAGCTATGTGACTGCCCTGCTCTCCCAGGCCCTGACCTCAGACGTGGTCTTCTGGGGGCCGTTGGGCCGCAGCGAAGGAATCGCGGCGGTCGAGCGGTTCGTGCTGGACATCCGGCGCCACCCGGCGGGGACCGGCACGATGGCGCGCTGCTCGGCGGTGGACATGCCTGACGAGTGGGCGCGGTACCAGTGGGTCTTCACCACGCCGGATGGAGGCCCCAGCCTGACGGGAACGGACGTCGTCCATCTGCGGCGGAACCTCATCGACCAGGTCATCGTCTTCGCGGGGGAGATCGAGCCGTCCACCTCCTGAGTCGGTCCAGGCAGGCCAGGCCGATCCCGGCGGGGCCGGCACCCACCTAACGATCAGTCAATGCCCTTTCCAGAACGGCGGCCCGGTCGAGCAGCAGCTCGTCGTCGCCCGCCGCGCCGACCACCTGGAGGCCGAGCGGCAGCCCGTCCTCCGTCCGGCCGGCCGGCAGGCTCAGCGCGGGCAGGCCGAGGTAGCTCCACGGCAGCGACATCACCGCGTCCCCGGTGCCGTGCAGGCCCTCCGGTGCGCCGCCGGTCGCCGAGGGCCCCAGCCACAGGTCCACCCCGGCCGCGGCCGCCGCCCCGGCCACCCGCTCGCGCAGCCGCTCCCGGAACTGCAACGCGGCCGCGCGGTCCTCGGCCGCGACACCCTGGCCGACCCGGATGCTCGCCGCCGTCTCCGGCCGGTACAGGCCCCCGAACCGGGCGAACCAGTCGGCGTGGCTGCGGGCCAGCTCGAAGCGGTTGACGGTCTGCAACTGCCGTGTGATCTCGGCGAAGTCGGGGAACAGCGGCACCCTGCGCACCGTCAGCCCGGCCCCGGCCAGCCGCTCCACCTGTTCCTCGAAGGCGCGCAGCGCGGCCGGTTCGGCCCGCTCCAGGTAGCCGCCGTCCGGCACCCCGAGCACGGGCGGGACCGACGCCGCTCGTCGGCCGTCCCCCGCCCGCCAGTCGTCGCAGAGCAGCGAGGCGGCCAGGGCCGCACCGGCCAGGTCGGCGGTGAACACTCCCAGGGTGTCGAAGCTCGGCGCGTTCGGGATCACCCCCGCGATCGGGATCCGCCCGTACGTCGGCCGGAAGCCCACCACCCCGCAGTACGCGGCCGGCCGGATCACCGAGCCGACCGTCTGGGTGCCGATCGCCAGCGGCACCAGCCCCGCCGCGACCGCCGCCGCCGAACCGCTGCTGGAGCCGCCCGGAGTGTGCCCCGGGTGGTGCGGATTG
>NZ_JAFLNG010000291.1 GCF_017427025.1 Streptomyces sp. FH025 | reverse complement strand
CGGCAGCCGCGCCTGGCTCGCCGCCCTCCCCCTGCTGCTCTTCTTCGTGATCGGTTTCGGCCTGCCCGCCGTCGCGATCGCCATCGGGGCGTTCACCACCTCCTCCGACGCCCCCGACGGCGGCGGCGCCTTCACCACCGACAACCTCACCGGCTCCCTCCAGGGCGCGTACTGGACCGCCCTGTGGGGCAGCGTGAAGCTCTCCCTGCTCACCGCCCTGATCGCCACCGCGGTCGGCCTGCCGCTGGCCCAGGCCGTGGCCACCTCCCGGTTCCGGGTGTTCCGCGAGGCCGTGATGTCCGCCTCCGGCGTGCTCGCCAACTTCGGCGGCGTGCCCCTGGCCTTCATGTTCGTCGCCACCCTCGGCAACTCCGGTGAGATCACCAAGCGCTTCGGCCTCACCCGGCACGGCTGGAACCTCTACACCTTCTCCGGCCTGTCGGTGGTCTACCTGTACTTCCTCGTCCCGCTGATGGTCATCACCATCACCCCGGCCCTGGAGGGCCTGAAGGTCCAGTGGCGCGAGGCCGCGTACAACAACGGCGCCACCGTCCTGCAGTACTGGCGGCACGTGGCGCTGCCGGTGCTGGTGCCCTCGCTGCTCGGCGGCTTCGTGCTGCTGTTCGGCGCCTCCTTCGCCGCGTACGCCACCGCCGAGGCCATGGTGGGCAGTTCGGTGCCGCTGATCTCGATGCAGATCGGCGACGCCCTGTCCGGCAACGTCCTGGTCGGCCAGGGCAACCTCGCCCTCGCCCTCGGCCTCGACATGATCGTGGTCGCCTGCCTGGTGATGGCCGTCTACCTGCCCCTTCAGCGCCGGAGTGCCAAGTGGCTCGCCTGATCGATCGCATCCGTTTCGGCCGCGGCCTGGTCCTGCTGATCTGCGGGATCTACTTCGCGGTGCCGATGGCCGCCTCGCTGTGGTTCAGCATCGACGACAACAAGGGCGGCACCACCTTCCGCGCCTACACCGAGCTGCTGAACGCCCCCGGCTTCACCGACAGCCTGGTGCTGAGCCTCGAACTGGCCGCCGTCACGGTGGCGGTGCTGCTGCTCCTGCTGGTCCCCGCGGTGCTCGCCGCCCGGCTCGGCGCGCCGAAGCTGCGCCCGGTGATCGAGGTGATGTGCTCGATGCCGCTGGTCGTCCCGGTGGTCGCGCTCACCACCGGCATCATCGGCGTGCTGCGCTGGGGCCCGGACTACCTCCAGGACACCCCGCTCTTCCAGACCATCGTGGCCATCCAGGACCCGAAGTTCCCGATCGTCCTGGTCATCGCGTACGTGCTGATGGCGCTGCCCTTCGCCTACCGGGCGATCGACGCCGGGCTGCGCGGCGTGGACGTCGCCACCCTGGTCGAGGCCGCCCGCAACTGCGGGGCCGGCTGGCTGCGCGCGGTGTTCACCGTCGTCCTGCCCAACCTGCGCAGCGCGCTGCTGAACGCGGCCGTGCTCACCGTCGCCCTGGTGCTCGGCGAGTTCACCACCGCCTCCATCCTCGGTTTCACCCCCTTCTCGGTGTGGATCAACTCCAACGGCAAGAGCGACGGCCAGATGTCCGTCGCGGTCTCGATGCTCAGTCTGCTGATCGTCTGGCTCGTCCTGCTGCTGATGTCCGCCGCCGGCCGTGGCCGCAAGGCCGCCCGGTCCTGATCCGACCCCCCTTTGCCATCCAGGAGTTACCAGCCATGACCACGGCCACCGCCCCCGCCACCGGCAAGGCCCAGGCCGCCGGCGGCGCCACCGTCGAGTTCCGCTCGCTGCGCCGGTCCTTCGGCGCCACCACCGCCCTCGACGGCCTGGACCTCACCGTCAACCCGGGCGAACTGCTCGCCCTGCTCGGCCCGTCCGGCTGCGGCAAGACCACCGCGCTGCGCATCCTGGCCGGCTTCGAGCAGCACGACTCCGGCGAGGTGCTGGTCGACGGCCAGGACATCACCGCGATCCCCGCGCACAAGCGCGACGCGGGCATGGTGTTCCAGTCGTACAGCCTCTTCCCGCACCTGACCGCACTGGACAACGTCGCCTTCGGGCTGCGGATGCGCGGCACCGGCAAGGCCGAACGCCGTTCCCGCGCCCAGGAGTTGCTGGAGCTGGTCGGCCTGCCGCACCGCGCCGAGCACTACCCGCACCAGATGTCCGGCGGCCAGCAGCAGCGCATCGCGCTGGCCCGCGCGCTCGCCCTCCAGCCGCGCGTCCTGCTGCTGGACGAGCCGCTGTCCGCGCTGGACGCCAAGGTCCGCCTCCAGCTGCGCGAGGAGATCCGGCGCCTCCAGCAGGAGTTGGGCATCACCACCCTGTTCGTCACGCACGACCAGGAGGAGGCGCTGTCGATGGCCGACCGGGTCGCGGTGCTGCGGGCCGGGAAGCTGGAGCAGTGCGCCACCCCGTCCGAGCTGTACGGCCGCCCGGCCACCGCCTTCGTCGCCGAGTTCGTCGGCACCATGAGCCGCATCCCGTGCACCCGCACCTCGGACGGCGTCGAGGTGCTCGGCCGCCGGCACGCGGTGGACGGCGAGATCCCGGCCGACGGCGAACTCGACGTGCTGGTCCGCCCGGAGAACGTCACCCTCACCCCGTCCGCGACCGGCCCGGCGCTGGTGGTCACCGCGTCCTTCCTGGGCGCCGTCTCCCGGCTCACCGTCCGCCTGGACGACGGCACCGAGGTCAAGGCCGACCTGCCCACCGAGGCCGCCGCCGCACTGCCGGCCGGCTCGCGCGCCGACCTCACCCTGCCGGAGCGCCCGGTACTGGTGGACCGACGCGTCGCCTGAGAGCCTGAACCGCCCCGCACGTCATCTGATGAACCACCGAAGGTACCGCCATGCCTGAATCCCCCGCACTCCCCTCGGCCGTCCTGTTCGACATGGACGGCACCCTGGTCGACACCGAGCAACTGTGGTGGCAGGCCGCCGCCGAACTCGCCGAGGAACTGAGCCACCCGCTCACCGACCGGGACGCCCCCGAGGTGCTCGGCCAGGCCGTCGAGCACACCGCCGCCCACCTGCACCGGGTCAGCGGCACCACCCTCACCGAGGCCGAACTCGCCGCCCGGCTGGGCGAGTCCTTCGCCGGCAAGGTCGCCGCCGAGACGGTGCCGCGCCCCGGCGCGCTCGCCCTGCTGGCCGCGCTGCGCGAGGCCCGGGTGCCCACCGCGCTGGTCTCCGCCTCCCCGCGCCGGGTCGTCGACCTGGTGCTGTCGGCCATCGGCCGCGACTGGTTCGCCGTCACCCTGGCCGCCGAGGACACCGTACGCACCAAGCCGGCGCCCGACCCGTACCTGGCCGCCGCCGAGCGGCTCGGCCTGGACCCGGCCGCCTGCGTCGCCGTCGAGGACACCCCGACCGGGGTCGCCTCCGCCAACGCGGCCGGCTGCGCGGTGCTCGCGGTGCCGTCCACCGCCGCACCGATCCCGGACGGCGACCGGATCACGCTGCTGGACAGCCTGGAACGGGCCGACCTCGCCCTGCTCGGGAAGCTCAGCGCCGCCCCGGCCGTTTGACAGCCACATGCCCTACCTCCTGCTCGCCCTCGCCATCCTCAGCGAGGTCTGCGCCACCAGCTGCCTCAAGCTCACCGAGGGGTTCACCCGCCTCTGGCCCAGCCTGGGCGTGGCCCTCGGCTACGTCCTCTCCTTCCTCCTGCTCGGCCGCGCCCTCAAGCACATACCGGTCTCGATCGCCTACGCGGTCTGGTCGGGCGCCGGGACGGCGGCGGTCGCCGGGATAGGCGTGCTCGCCTTCGGCGAGTCCCTGGGCCGGTTGCAGTGGCTCGGCATCGCACTGGTGATCGCCGGAGTGGTCGTCCTCAACCTCAAGGGCAGCCACTGACCAACCCGTCGATCGAGCCCGAACGGCCGGAGTGGAACGTCGGATCCCCCGACGTCCCACTCCGGCCGTTTCGCGTTCCCTGCGCCCCGCCGCATCACGCAACAGGACGGGCGGAGCCCGGGGAAGGCCCCGGGCTCCGCCCGTCCGAGAAGGCGAACTAGCCGAGCAGCCCAGGTAGTTCGGCCACGGAGCCGAGCACATGGGTGGCCCCGTCGGCCCGCAGCCGGGCCTCGTCGTGGGCCCCGGTGAGCACGCCGGCGACGACCGAGGCGCCCGCCCGGGTGCCGGTCAGCATGTCGTAGCCGGTGTCCCCCGCGACGGCGATCTGCCGCACCGAGTCGGTGCCCGTGCGCAGCAGCGCGGTGAGCGCGAGGTCCGGGTACGGGCGGCCGCGCCCGGCCTCGGCGGGGCAGAGGGTGAGGTCGGCGATCGACTCCCAGCCGAGGGCGGCGAGGATGCGGTCCTGGGTGGCCCGGGAGAAGCCGGTGGTGAGGACCACCTTGCGCCCCTGGCCCCGCAGTTCGGCGATGGCCTCGGCGGCGCCGGGCAGCGCGGCGCAGTGCCCGGCGTCGACCAGGTCGTGGTAGGCGGCCTCGAAGGCGGCGTTGGCCCGTTGGGCCTTCTCCTCCTCGCCGAACAGGTGCCGGAAGACGGAGATCTTGGACTCGCCCATGGTGGCGCGCACGTGGTCCAGCATGGGCGCGAAGCCGGGGCTGCCGGCCTCGACGCCGAGGGCCGCGGCCGCGGCGGTGAAGGCCTGCTCGACGAGGCCGTCGTCGGCCACGGTGGTGCCGGCCATGTCGAGCACGACCAGTCGGATGTCGGTGGTCACAGCAACGTTCCTTACAGGTTCGCGAGTTCGGCGGTGGTCTCGGCGATGGCCGGCGAGCAGGTCATGCCGCGCCCGCCCGGGCCGGTGACCAGCCAGACGCCCTCGCGCACGCGCTCGCGGTGGACCACCCGGGTGGAGTCGAGGCACTGGGCGTACACCCCGGCCCAGCGGCGGCGGACGCGCGGCAGCGGGCGGCCGAGAAGTTCCTCGACGACGCCGGTCAGGTGGTCGTACGGGTCCTCGACCACGTCGAAGCCGAAGGGCTGGTCGTACTCGTGGGTGTCGCCGATGGTCAGTCCGCCGTCGCGGCGCTGCACCATCAGCAGCTGCATCCTGTGCTCGGCGGCGACGGGCCGCTGCGGCTGCGTCTCGCGCAGCCGGTCCAGGGCGGTGCCGGCGAAGGCGGGGTAGTAGCGGAAGCTGTCGCCGTCGGCGACGGAGGTGGTGAGGGTCTCGCCGAGCGGGTCGGTCTGCATCATCTGGAGCCGCACCCGGCGGACCGGCAGCTCGGGAGCGAGCTCGCGGACCAGGCCGCCGAGCCAGGCGCCGGTGCACAGGATGACCAGGTCGCCGGTGTGCACGTCCCCGTGGTCGTCGCGGACGGCGTTCTCGCCCACCACGTCGCGCACCTCGCGCCCGGGCAGGAAGGTGTAGCGGCCGGTGGACTCCAGGTACGCGCGCAGCGCGGGCTGGGCGGTGCGCGGCTCCACGGCGGCGTCGCGCTCGCACCACAGGGCGCCGAGCAGCTTGCCGCGCAGGGCCGGGTTGGCGGCCCGGGTCTCGTCCGCGTCGAGCAGCCGGTAACCGCGCACGGCGGCGTCGGGCAGGGTCAGCGCCTGCTCGGCGACGGCGAGTTCGGCCTCGGTGCGGATCGCGGTGAGCGAGCCGTTGGCCCGGAAGCCCAGCGCGGGGACGCGGGCTCCGATGCCCTCCCACAGTTCGCGGGCGCGCAGCGCGGTGTCCAGTTCCTCGCCCTGTGCCCGGCCGCTCACCCAGACCAGCCCGAAGTTGCGCACCGAGGCGCCGCGCGCCTCGCTCTCGCGCTCCAGGTGGACGACCTCGTGGCCGCGCTCGACGGCGTGCCAGGCGTGCATGGTGCCGAGCACGCCTGCTCCTACGACGATGACTCTCATGCGGCCAGGGTGGTGCGCCCAGGTGTCCAAGGGGCATCCTGGCGCCGTCCCGCAGATGAATCACCCGAAAAGTTGTACATACAACACACGCTACAACCGGACCACCCGCGCCCGCAGGTAGTTGCGTCGCCCGAAGTTCGGTTCGTCCACCGCCGTCAGCTCCTCCACCTGGAACCGGTACAGCGCCGCCGCCCCGCCGCCGGTGAGGTACTGCCGCCGGACGTCCTCGTCCTGCGCGAAGGCCGGGTACCGGCCCTGGTACGCCGCCAGCGCCGCCTCCGCCTGCCGCCCCCAGGCCTCGCTCGCGCTCCCGGTCAGCTGAAGCCCCCGCAGCTGCTCGCCGAACACCGGCGGCGGCAGGAAGACGGTGGCGGCGGCCCGGGCCTCCTCGGCCAGGTGGTGGCTGTGCCGGGTCGAGCGCTCGCTGACGAAGTACAGGACGAGTTCGTCGTCGTACGCGAAGAAGGCCAGGTTGGCGTGCGGCCCGTGCTCGTGGCCGGCGGTGGCGAGGGTGAGCACCATGGCCTCGGCGAGCAGCCCCTCGACGCCCTTGTGCAGCAGGTCGCCCGGCCAGTCCCCCTGCGTGATGTCGAGTCGGTACGGCATACGGCACTCCCTCCGCTGGCACGCCCGGTGCCTTCGCGCCCCGAGCACGACTGAGCCGGGCGGGCGCCCCCGGAAGGGGCCCCACGCCCGGCTCACATGCTCCACCCGCCGTCCGAAACCGGACAAGGGGCAGAGGGATGACGGAATCAGTGCCGCTTGATCAGTACCGCTCGCGGAATCAGCGCTGCCGCGCCCCGTACGACGCGTACCCGCCGGTCACCACCGGCGCCGCGCCGGGGCCCAGCAGCGGGCGCAGCGCGCTCGAGCGCATCCGGTCCACCAGCGGCCCGCAGCGCCCGGCCAGCGGCGCCAGCACCAGCGCGACGAGGATGCCGACCAGCGCGCCGACCGCCACGTCGTGCGGGTAGTGCACGCCGACCCAGACCCGGGAGGCGGCCATCAGCGCCGCGAAGACCGTGGCGACGACGCCGAGCCGCCGGCCGACGAACCAGAGCGAGATCGCGGCCGCGAAGGCGATCACCGAGTGGTTGCTCGGGAAGGACCAGTCCCCGGTGCCCGGGCAGGTCTCCAGCGAGACGCTGCCGGGGATCTGGGCGCAGGGCCGGACCTCCTCGACCAGGCCCTTGAGCACGGAGTTGACGGCGTACGCGACGACCACGATCACCGGCGAGGCCAGCACCCTGGCCATCACGGCGGAGTCGGCGCCGCGCGCCCGCCACCAGGCGTAGAGCATGAAGACCGCGAACAGGCCGAGGCCGAGCGCCGACCAGACCTTGATCACGTCGTCCAGCCAGTGCGGCGCGGACTGCGCCCACCCGTTGACCCGGGTGTAGAGGCTGCCGTCGATACCGCTGCCGTCGTACACGGCGAGAGTCCGGGAGGACATCACATTTCACCTCCGAGACGGCGCGCCTTACGTGCGCGGAACACTTCGAGAACAATGGGGAGCACGGAGACAACTACTACCAGACCGATGATCGGCAGCAGGTAACGGTCGATGCTGGGGACCGAGGACCCGAGTCCGTACCCGGCCAGCACGACACCGACCGTCCAGAGCGCGCCGCCCGCGACCTGCCAGAGGGTGAACGAGCGGACCGGCACGTCGAGCACGCCGCAGAGCGGGTTCAGCACCGTCCGGACCACCGGGATGAACCGGGCGAGCACGATCGCCTTGCCGTGCCCGTACTTGGCCAGCAGTTCCTCGGCCCGCTCGACGCCCTCCAGCAGGCTCTTGCGCCTGGTGCGGCGCAGCAGCGCCCGGCCGCCGCGCCGGCCGATCAGGTAGCCGACCTGGGCCCCGACCAGCGCCCCGACCAGGGCGGCGGGCAGCACCTGCCACAGGTGCAGCTGCGGGCCCTTGGTGGCGCCGGGCACGCAGAGCAGGCCGGCGGTGAACAGCAGTGAGTCGCCGGGCAGGAAGAAGCCCACCAGCAGGCCGGTCTCGGCGAACAGCACCACGGCGATGCCGATCGCCCCGAAGGCTGCGAGCAGCGACGATGCGTCCAGCGGGTTCACCGCGAGGTGAACGGCCGGATCGGCGAGGAACTGGAGCAAGGCTGGCGGACCTCCCGTACGTTGGAGGGCGGTTCGCATCGGAACCCGCCCGGACCGTCTACAGTGACGTAGACGGTCTACATGACTGTAGACGAAAGCTGGAGGAAACGCCGCCATGTCCGACGTACCGTCCGCCCGCCGGCCCGCCGGGGAGCTGGAGGCCGAGGTGCTGGCCGCCCTCTGGTCGGCCCGGCAGCCGATGACGCCGCAGGACGTCCAGGCGGCGCTCGGCGGGGACCTCGCCCGCACCACCATCGCCACGATCCTGGCCCGGCTGCACGACAAGGGAACGGTCGAGCGCACCCGGGCCGGCCGCGCCTACGCCTACACCCCGACCGTCCAGGACACCGCGGGCCTGGCCGCCCGCCGGATGCACACCGAGCTGGGCCGCGAGGCCGACCGCTCCACCGTGCTCGCCCGCTTCGTCTCCGACCTCTCCGCCGAGGACGAGCAGCTGCTGCGCGACCTGCTCGGCGACGGCCACGGCACCGGACACCCCGGGGCGGGCCGCTCGTGATGCTCACCGTCTGGGCCCCCCTGCTGCTGCCCTTCCTGGCCGCCCCGCTGGCCCGCCGCCTCGCCGAGGCGCTGGCGCCCCGGGCCGCCGCCTGGCTGCTGGCCGGCACCGCCGCCGTCCTGGCCGGCGGCACCGTCTGCTCGCTCGGCCTGCTGGCCGCGGCCGGGCTGCTCCAGCTGCCGCCGGTCGCCGCTCTCGGCCACCTCTCGCTGCCCTGGCTCACCGCCGCCGCGCCCAGCGCCCCGCTCGCGGCCGCCGCGGCCGGCCTCGCCCTCGCCGCGCTCACCGCGCTGGCGGTGCGCACCGCCCGACGGCGGTGGCTGGACCTGCGGGCCGCCCGGGCCGCGCTGCCGACGCCGTCGGCCCCGCCCGTCTCCCCCGCCGATGACCAGCATCCGGACATGCGCCCCCTGCGCGCCTCCGTGCGCCGGGCGCGCACCACCTGGTGGCCGGAGCCCGCGGAGCACCCGCTCGCCGTACTGGACGACGCCCGCGCCGACGCCTTCGCCCTGCCCGGCCGTCTGCACCTCCCCGGCCGACCGGGCGAACCCGGCCGGATCGTGGTCACCTCCGGCATGCTGCGCGCCCTCAGCGGGCCCGAACGGGCCGCCCTGCTCGCCCACGAGCGCGCCCACCTGGCCGCCCGCCACCACCTCTTCCTCGCCCTCGCCGAGCACGCCGCCGACCTCCACCCGGCCCTGCGCCCGCTGCGCGCGCCCCTCGGGTACCACCTGGAGCGCTGGGCCGACGAG
>NZ_JAFLNG010000290.1 GCF_017427025.1 Streptomyces sp. FH025 | reverse complement strand
AAATCAGTGCTCACTTGATGTGCTCCGCTTTCGTGCGCTGGCTGTGAGCAGGGGTCACTTCTCGCCGGCGAAGGAGGCGAGCGAGGCGGTGACGGTGTCGAGCAGCTCCTGCCAGGACTGCTCGAACTTCTCGACGCCCTCGTCCTCCAGCACCTGGACCACGTCGTCGTAGTCCACGCCGGCGGCGGCGACGGCGTCCAGGACGGCCTTCGCGTCGGCGTAGTTGGGGACGATGGTGTTGCCGGTGACCACGCCGTGGTCGCCGGTGGCGTCCAGGGTGGCCTCGGGCATGGTGTTCACGGTGCCGGGGGCGACCAGCTCGGTGACGTACAGGGTGTCAGGCAGGGCCGGGTCCTTGACACCGGTGGAGGCCCAGAGCGGGCGCTGCGGCTTGGCGCCGGCCGCCTCCAGGGCCTTCCAGCGGGCGCTGCCCTCGGTCTTGCCGTCGACCGAGCCGAAGACCTCCTCGTACGCCTGGTAGGCGAGGCGGGCGTTGGCCAGGGCGGCCTTGCCGCGCAGGTCCTTGGCGGCGCCGCCGATCTTGTCCAGGCGCTTGTCGATCTCGGTGTCCACGCGGGAGACGAAGAAGGAGGCGACGGACTCGATCTGGGAGAGGTCCAGGCCCTTGGCCTTGGCGGCCTCCAGGCCGGTCAGGTAGGCGTCGATGACGGCCTTGTAGCGCTCCAGCGAGAAGATCAGCGTGACGTTGACGCTGATGCCCCGGCCGATGACCTCGCTGATCGCGGGCAGGCCGGCCTTGGTGGCGGGGATCTTGATGAAGACGTTCGGGCGGTCGACCAGCCACCACAGCTGCTTGGCCTCGGCCACGGTGGGGGCGGTCTCGTGGGCCAGGCGCGGGTCGACCTCGATGGAGACCCGGCCGTCGCGGCCGTTGGAGGCGTCGTAGACCGGGCGCAGCACGTCGGCGGCGTCGCGCACGTCCGAGGTGGTGATCATGCGGATCGCCTCGTCGGTGGTGACCTTGCGGACGGCGAGGTCGCGCAGCTGGCCGTCGTAGGAGCTGTCGCCGCTGCCGGCGATGGCCTTCTGGAAGATGGTCGGGTTGGTGGTGACACCCACCACGTGCTTGTTCTGCACCAGCTCGGCCAGGTTGCCGGAGTTCAGCCGCGTGCGGCTGAGGTCGTCCAGCCAGATCGCAACGCCTTCGTCGCTGAGGCGCTTCAGTGCGTCAGTCATGGTGCTTCAGTCCTTCTTCTTCTGCTTCGTGGGGTAGTCAGAGGGGGCCGCGTGCCCGCGTGCGCGAGGGCACGCGGCCCGGAGCCGCTAGCGGTTGACGGCCTGGAGCGAGCGCAGCGCGTTGTGCGCCTCGGCCACCACGCGCTCGGCGGTGATGCCGAACTCCTCGAAGAGCACCTTGTAGTCGGCGGAGGCGCCGAAGTGCTCCAGCGAGACGATCCGGCCGTGGTCGCCGACCAGCTCGCGCCAGCCCTGGGCGATGCCCGCCTCGACCGAGACGCGGGCCTTGACCGACGGCGGCAGCACGCTGTCGCGGTACGCCTGGTCCTGCTCCTGGAACCACTCGAAGGACGGGACCGACACCACGCGGGTGGCGATGCCCTCGGCCTCCAGGGCCTCGCGGGCCTGGACGGCCAGCTGGACCTCGGAGCCGGTGCCCAGCAGGATCACCTGCGGGTCGCCGGTGGACGCCTCGGCCAGGATGTAGCCGCCCTTCGCGGTGCCCTCGGCGGAGCCGAAGACCTCGCGGTCGAAGGTCGGGACGTTCTGGCGGGTGAGGGCCAGGCCGACCGGGCCGGGGTGGGTGGTCTGGCGCTCGATCACGGTGCGCCAGGCGACGGCGGTCTCGTTGGCGTCGGCCGGGCGGACCACGGACAGGCCCGGGATGGCGCGCAGCGAGGCCAGGTGCTCCACCGGCTGGTGGGTCGGGCCGTCCTCGCCGAGGCCGATCGAGTCGTGCGTCCAGACGTAGGTGACCGGCAGCCTCATCAGCGCGGCCAGGCGGACGGCCGGGCGCATGTAGTCGGCGAAGACCAGGAAGGTGCCGCCGTAGACGCGGGTCTTCCCGTGCAGCGCGATGCCGTTCATGGTGGAGCCCATGGCGTGCTCGCGGATGCCGAAGTGGATCGTCCGGCCGTACGGGCTGGCGGACTTCAGCGGGTTGCCCTCGGGGAGGAAGGAGCTGTCCTCGTCGATGGTGGTGAGGTTGGACTCGGCGAGGTCGGCCGAGCCGCCCCACAGCTCCGGGATCACCGCGCCGACGGCCTTGAGGGTCTCGCCGGAGGCCTTGCGGGTGGCGACGTCCTTGCCGGCCGGGAAGGACGGGACGGCCTTCTTCCAGCCCTCGGGCAGCTCGCCGGCCTGGATGCGGTCGAACTCGGTGGCACGCTGCGGGTTGGCGGCGCGCCAGGCGTCGAAGCCCTGCTGCCACTGGTCGCGGGTGGCCTTGCCGCGCTTGATGACCAGGCGGGCGTGCTCGATGACCTGGTCGCTGACCTCGAAGGTCTTCTCCGGGTCGAAGCCCAGGACCTTCTTGGTGGCGGCGATCTCGGCGGCGCCGAGCGCGGAGCCGTGGGCCTTGGCGGTGTTCTGGGCGTCCGGGGCCGGCCAGGCGATGATCGTGCGCATCGCGATGATCGACGGGCGGGAGGTCTCGGCCTTGGCGGCGGCCAGCGCCTCGGCGAGGGCCTCGACGTCGATGTCGCCGCTGGCCTTCGGGGTGACCCGCTGGACGTGCCAGCCGTACGCCTCGTAGCGCTTGAGGACGTCCTCGGAGAAGGCGGTCTCGGTGTCGCCCTCGATCGAGATGTGGTTGTCGTCGTAGAGGGCGACCAGGTTGCCCAGCTTCTGGTGGCCGGCCAGCGAGGAGGCCTCGGCGGAGATGCCCTCCTCCAGGTCGCCGTCGGAGACGATGGCCCAGATGGTGTGGTCGAACGGGGACTCGCCGGCCGGGGCCTCCGGGTCGAACAGGCCGCGCTCGTAGCGGGCGGCCATCGCCATGCCGACCGCGTTGGCGATGCCCTGGCCGAGCGGGCCGGTGGTGGTCTCGACCCCGGCGGTGTGGCCGTGCTCGGGGTGGCCGGGGGTGCGGCTGCCGGCGACCCGGAAGGCCTTGAGGTCGTCCAGCTCCAGGCCGTAGCCGGACAGGTACAGCTGGGTGTAGAGGGTCAGGCTGGTGTGCCCGGGGGAGAGGACGAAACGGTCGCGGCCGACCCAGGCCGGGTCCGTCGGGTCGTGGCGCAGGAACCGCTGGAAGATCAGGTACGCGGCGGGGGCCAGCGACATGGCCGTCCCGGGGTGTCCGTTGCCGACCTTCTGGACGGCGTCCATGGCCAGGACGCGCGCCGTGTCAACCGTCCGCTCGTCCAGCTCGGTCCACTCGAATGCGTTCGTCGGAGTCGTGCTCACCCTGGTCAGGGCTCCTTCCATTGTGAAGAGTGACCCCGTGAATGGGGACCGGGTCGGCCACGGCGCTGTGGTCCCGACTGTGCTTGGTGCCGGTCACGGAGGGTAGATCCCGCTTCTGCGTGCGAGCCTACCGTCCGGGCCGGTGCCACCCTGCGTGCCGGGACAACCGCGATTTCCGCAGACTGATTCCCACTAGGGCGAACTGATTGATTTGTCCCAGCCTCTCCTGTTTTGCGGCCGCCCGCCGCCCCGGTGGTCAGGACGGGTTGCGGGGCCCGCCGGAGCCCCTCGGCGGCCCCGACCGGCCGGTTCACCCGGGGGTGTGCGATCCGCCTCGCCGGGGGACCCCGGAGCCGGATGGGATATATGGAGCGTCTAAGGTGGCGTGGTACGCGCAGAGCGGACGATTCGGGACCCATCGTTCCTGTGGACGCCTGCGAGGATTCATCTTCAGTTGGGGTGTTAGTGACCGCCGTCGAAACCCGTCCCGCCGGGGTCACCGGGGCGACTCCCGCGCACCGGCCGATCGGGGCCCGTGTCGGCGCCTTCGTCGCACTGACCAAGCCTCGGATCATCGAGCTGCTGCTGATGAGCACGGTGCCGGTGATGTTCCTGGCCCAGCAGGGCGTGCCGAACATGCTGCTGGTGCTGAAGGTCGTGGTCGGCGGCTACCTCTCGGCGGGCGGTGCCAACGCCCTCAACATGTACATCGACCGCGACATCGACGCGCTGATGTCCCGCACCGAGCGGCGGCCGATCGTCACCGGGATGGTGTCGCCGCGCGAGGCGCTGGTGTTCGGCATCGCGCTCGGGGTCGTCTCCACGCTGCTGCTCGGCTTCGGGGTCAACTGGCTCTCCGCCGGACTCGCGCTCGGCGCGCTGCTGTTCTACGTGTTCGTCTACACGCTGGGGCTCAAGCGGCGCACCTCGCAGAACATCGTCTGGGGCGGCATCGCCGGCTGCATGCCGGTGCTGATCGGCTGGTCCTCGGTCACCAACTCGGTGTCCTGGGCGGCGGTGGCGCTGTTCCTGGTGGTGTTCTTCTGGACTCCGCCGCACACCTGGGTGCTGTCGATGAAGGTGCGCGACGACTACGAGCGGGCCGGCGTGCCGATGCTGCCGGTCATCAAGGGCAACGTCGCGGTCGGCAAGCAGGTCGTCGCCTACTCCTGGGTGATGGTGGCGACTTCCCTGGCGGTGTGGCCGCTGGGGCACATGAGCTGGCTGTACCCGGTCGCCGCGGTGCTGCTGGGCGGCTTCTGGCTGCGTGAGGCGCACGCGCTGTACGGGCGGGCCAAGGCCGGGATCGTCGGCGCGAAGCTGAAGGAGATGCGGCTGTTCCACTGGTCGATCACCTACCTGTCGCTGCTGTTCGTGGTGTGCGCGATCGACCCGTTCGTGAAGTAGGACTTCTCGCCGAAGGAGCCCCGGTCCGGTGGACCGGGGCTCCTTCGCGTTCCGGGGCCTCCCGCGCGCTCGCGCTCCTTCTTCAGCGGGGCGGCAGTTCGGAGGGGCCGACGTGGTCGTCCAGCCAGTCCCGCAGCGGCTGGGAGGCGTGCAGGAAGGCGGTGATCCGGGAGCGGGCGGCCCGGGTGCCCAGCCACGCGGCGGGGGCCCACTCCTGCCAGGCCACCAGGCCCTTGTGGCGCAGCAGCTCGATCCTCGGGTGGTCCCTGGGGTAGCCGCGCGGGGCGGACTTGAGGGTGTCGCGGCCGTACACCTGCGGGCCCTCGGCCTCCACCGCGGCGATCACCCGCTCCAGTTCGGCGCCGCCGATGTCCTCGGCGACGGCGGCGCGGTAGCGCTCCAGCTGGTCCGGGGCGAGCCGGTACATGCCGTTGCCGCAGGACAGGCCGTCGGCGGAGAGCTGGATGTAGCCGCCGCTCTCCAGGTGGGCGCCGATGTGCGTCTTGTACGGGGACTTGTCGGCGCTGAAGCGGATGTCGCGGTTGGGCCGGAAGACCTTGCCCGGCCCGAACTCCGGCTCCAGCTCGGCGAGCAGCAGCTCCATCGGGGTCCGTACGGCGTCCTCGTACTGCTGCCTGTGGGCCTGCCAGAAGGTCTTCGAGTTGTCGGCTTCGAGGTGCTCGTAGAAGTCGAGCGCCTCGGCCGGCCAGCCTTTGAAGGTCACGTAGTCAGTATGTGGCCCGGTGCACAGGGCGCTCCCGTCGCCAGCGCCGCTACCGGTGGGTAGCATGCGGGCATGAGCAGCGCAGAGACCGCCACCGCCAGCGCGCAGGACGCCCGTACCGAGCGCCGCGCCAAGCGCATCGCCAAGAACCTGACCAGCTTCGCCCGGCAGCACGGCGGCAGCGCCGACGCGGTCGTGGAGTACGTCGGCGCCGTGGCCACCCGGATCGTGGTGGTCGGCGCGGACGGCGCCTGGGGTGACCAGGTGGCCCCGAGCTACGCCGTCGGCCGGCGGGCCGCCGAGCTGGCCGGGCTGACCCTGCACGACGACTTCGAGGGCGAGCTCGGCCTCAAGGTGAAGACCGGCGAGTACGAGTGGAAGCGGATGGCCGGGATCCAGCTCGGCGGCTGACCGCACCCGGGTGAACGCCGACGGCCCGGCTCCTCCGTACGGGGGAGCCGGGCCGTCGGCGCGTGTCCGGGCGGGGCGTCAGACGGACGCGGCCTGCGGGGCCTGGGCGGGCAGCCGCTCAGGGGCGGGCACGTCCGCGCGGGTGCGCAGGGCGAGCGGGACGCGCAGGGCGGCGATCCAGGTGAGCGCGGCGCCGAGCATGTGGAGGCCGACCATCAGCTCGGGGGCGTCGGTGAAGTACTGGACGAAACCGAGCAGGCCCTGGAGGAGCAGCACCGCGAGGAGTTCCCTGGCGCGGGCCTTGGCGGGCTGGGGGGCCTTCACGGCGGCGAAGACGAAGATCACCGCGATCGACAGGCCGACCGAGACGAAGGCGAAGTCGGCGTGGAACTGGGCCAACCTGTCGTAGTCGATCGGGATGCGCGGGACGATCTTGTTGTCCTGGGGCGTGCCGGGGTGGTGGCCGGCGCCGGTGACCAGGGTGCCGGCGGCGACCAGCAGTCCGATCGCGGCGACCAGGACGTACGAGAGCTGGTGGATCGGGCGGGCCACGGCGAGCTCGGGTGCGCCGTCGCCCTCCTTGGACCGCTCCCACATCAGCAGCGCGACCCAGACCAGGGCCATCGCGGCGATCATGTGCAGCGCCACGGTGTACGGGTTGAGGCCGGTCAGCACGGTGATGCCGCCGAGCACGGCGTTGCTCATCACCAGCCAGAACTGGGCCCAGCCGAGCTTGGTCATGCTGCGCCGCCAGATGGGGGTCCCCCCGGCCGAAGGCTGGGGGAGATGGCAGCGGGCGGCCAGGATCGCCCAGCCGACGGCGGCGCTCAGCACGTAGGTGAGCATCCGGTTGGTGAACTCGACGACACCGTGGAAGCCCATCTCGGCCGTGGGCGTCAGGCTCTCGTCGGTGCAGCGGGGCCAGGTCGTACAGCCGAGGCCGGAGGCGGTGAGCCGGACGGCGCCGCCGGTGACGACGATCACCACGCTCATCACCAGCGCGGCGAACGCGGCGCGCCGGACCATCGCGGCGGAGGGCTGCCAGCGCTCGGCGAGCAGGGAGAAGGGGTTAGGCACGGGGTCAATCGTAGGCGGCCTTACAGCCGATCTTGGGGCGGGGCGCGGGCGGCGCGCGGGAACTGCGCGTAACAGGCGGTCGGCGACACGCGGGGGAGGACACGCGGACGAAATGGGACGGTTCGGTCAAGATCTGCATTGGTCTTGACCATTCACCCGTTTGGCCGAAAGAGTGCGGCTTGGTCCATACCTTTTCGGGCCCCTCCCCCCATCTATGCCCGCACGCAAGCGGAGAGCTGCACATGCGCATACCCATTTCCGCCGCCGCGCTCGCGGTAGGCGGCTCGCTCGCACTGGCCGGCCTGACCATGCCGGCCGCCCACGCCGTCGGCACCGACCAGGAGTGCCGCGGCCTCGGGATCGCCAACCTCTACGGCGAGTTCATCGAGGGCGACGACACCCACACCCCCGACGCCGAGGGCGCGGTCGCGGTCGGCGGCAACGCCGACTTCACCGGGGGCTTCTCGGTCGGCCAGGAGCTGACCGCCGCCGAGGTCGACGCACTGCCCGGCAAGAACGCGCTCGTGGTGGCCGGAAAGATCACCGGCCACAACACCCAGGTGATGAAGGGCAACGGCGTCTACGGCGCCAAGGCCGAGGGCGTGGTCGTCCAGGCCCACGCCGGCACCATCGCCCAGGGCGCCTCGCCGATCGACTTCAAGGCCGAGTTCGCCAAGCTGCGCGCCGCCTCGACCTCGCTGGCCGCGGTGCCGCAGAGCGCCGGGGCCACCGTCCAGGTCGAGGGCGCCAAGCTGACCTTCGCCGGCGGGGACGCCAAGTACAACAGCTTCACGGTCGACGCCGCCAAGCTCCAGAGCGCCAAGGACGTCTTCGTCAAGGTGCCGGCCGGCTCGGTGACCGTCATCAACGTGACCGGCGGGTCGTACGACATGGCGGCGGCCGGCACCACCGGCTTCCACCTGTGGGACGCCGGCAAGTCGGACTTCGTCCTGGACGACAAGCTGCAGAGCGCGGCGAGCGGGGCGATCCGGGCCAAGCTGCTCTGGAACTTCCCGACCGCGACCAAGGTGGTCAAGAACAGCCAGGCCGCCTGGGCCGGTACCGTGCTCGCGCCCAACGCCGCCTTCGACCTCGGCAGCGGCGGCCCGGTCAACGGCTCGGTGATCGCCGCCTCGCTGACCGGCAAGGGCGGTGCGGAGACGCACCACTACCCGTTCACCGGCTGCCTGCCGGGCACCGTCGTGCCGACGCCGTCGGTCACCCCGACGGTGCCTCCGGTCGTGCCGAGCGGCTCGCCCTCGTCCTCGTCCTCGGCTTCGACCCCGGCCACGCCGGGCGGCACGACCGCGCCGAGCGGCTCGGCGAGCCCGTCCGGCTCCCCGAGCGCGCCGGTGAGCGGTGCGCCCAGCGCGAGCGGTTCGGCCAGCCCCTCCGCAGCGACGGCCGTGCCGTCCGGTTCGGCCAGCCCGTCCGCCCAGGCGGACGCGGGCGGCAACCTGGCGCACACCGGCTCCGGTCCGGTGGTGCCGCTGGCGATCGGCGGCGCGGTGGTGATCGCGGCCGGCGCCGGAATCGTGGTGGCGGCCCGGCGCAAGGCGGCCAGGAAGGCCTGAACGGCCTGAACGGCCTGAACGATTCGTGCGGCCGGAATGGTCCGAACGTTCGTCGACTGATCGACAAAGTGGCCCCCGGTGATTGAATCCGATCGCCGGGGGCGGCTTTTTGTTCCGGAGTAACGAAGTTCGGTCAGGTTTCCCGAATCCGCGTTCTGCGAGGTGGCGGCTGTGATGGGCTGGTCATGCACATCCGGGAACGGACCGACAGACGAAATCCGGTCGTACGGCGGGGTGTGGCGAGGTGCGGAAGTGCCGGTAGAGTCCCCCGGACAGTCGTAGCGGGCCACCGCAGGACACTCCAACACGCCTGCTGCGCATGACCGTTCGGAGGGGAACAGGGTAATGGCGCGACAGCAGCGGCACATGCGGATCGGCGCGGCGGTGATCGCCGGCACGGCGGCGGTCGGATTTCTCCTGCCCCTGGCGCTTGCCACCAACGCCTCGGCGCACGTGCCGACTTGGTCGGTGACCTGCGACAAGGTCGTGATCGACCTGATCAACTACAGCGGCAACGAGACCGTGAAGAACACCGTCAGCCTCACCATCGACGGTGAGAAGGTCCTGGACGCCAAGACCTTCCCCGCGGAGTTCCACGGCACCTTCCCGGTGAAGGACCACACGGCCCCGATCAAGGCGAACCTGGTGGTCTCCACCACGGAGAACCCCAATGAGAAGGGCTGGAACATCAA
>NZ_JAFLNG010000029.1 GCF_017427025.1 Streptomyces sp. FH025 | reverse complement strand
CGGCCTCCCCGTCCCCGACGGCCCGCTCAGCTACGCCATCGCCCCCGAGCTGACGATCCGTTACGCCCGTCCGGCTGCCTCCTCCGTCGGTTCGGCCGGCTGCCTGGGCGACGACGACACCCTGCTGGTCTCCGGCACCCTGCGCCGCGTCCCCTGGGCCCGCACCGCCACCGCCGTCATCGTCCTGGCCACCGCCCCGTCCGGCCCTGTCCTGTTCACCCTCACCCCGGACCAGGCCGTCCTCACCCCCGGCGGCAACCTCGCCGAGGAACCCCGCGACGACCTGTACCTCGCCGCCCTCGAGATCCCCGCCTCGCAGGTCCGCCGGATCTCCCCGGAACTGCTCGACGAGGCCCGGCTCCGGGCGGCCCTGGCCCGGGCCGCCCTGATCGCCGGAGCCGCCGAACGCTGCGTGGAACTGACGGTCGCCCACACCACCGCCCGCACCCAGTTCGGCCGTCCGCTCAGCCGCTTCCAGGCCGTCAAGCAGGAGGAGGCACGGCTCATCGAGGAGGCCGCCCTGGTACGCGCCGCCGTCCAAGCCGCCGCCACCCCCTTGGACACCGGCGGGGTGGCCGCCCACTTCGCCGTCGCCGCCGCCAAGACCCAGGCATCCGCCTCGGTCGCCGAGATCGCCCGCATCGCCCACCAACTCCACGGCGCCATAGGCATCACCCGGCTCAACCCGCTCCACCTCGCCACCACCCGCCTGTGGTCGTGGCGTGACGAGGACGGCGACGAAACCACCTGGGCGCTCGCCCTGGCCCGGTCCGTCACCGCCGCCACCCTCTGGCCCACCCTCACCACCACACCCTGACCCCTCGCCCCGCGCCTGTCGTCAATCGACCGAATGACGGCAGGCGCCGCACGAGGACGCCATCGTCTGCGGCCGTTTCGGTGGGCGAGGTCGTAGCCGGCCTTGCCTTCGTTTCCGCGTTCGCGATGCCCGGAGAGCTGCGCAGCCGCACGCGGCCGGCCGGTGGCGCGGTCGCCGACGTGTCTGGAGCACGGTGAGTGTCGACAGGACCTACGGGCGTGTTGTCGCAGCGCCCGCTCGGTCCGCCGGGGCACGCGGCGGTTGGACGTGCCGACGAGACACGTCAGCCAGCCGGCGTCCTGCGATGACCACGGTCCACGAGGGTGTACATCACCGACCGCTCTTCCTTGTGGCGTCGGACCTGGCCCTTCGCGACGAGCGACTCGAGGGTATTCCGCACGACCTGCGGGGTGGGCTCACGGTCCGGATGCTGCACCATGAGCTCCTCCCGCAGATCCTTCGCCAGGTGCGGCTCGCTGTGGCCTGCGAGCAGGTCCAGCAGGAGGTCGCCCAGCAACGGCCGCCGTGACCTGCCCTTTGCCGCCGCCTTCGCCCTCGAGCCGGTCCGCGCGGAACGCGGTGCCTTCGTGGCTGCCCCGGGCGTCCTGCTCAGGCGCTCCTGGGTGAGCGTCGGCTCGTCCTGGGCCTGCTCCGGGAGGGGGGAGAGCTCCGCATCACCCTGGTGGTGCTCGGCCAGCGCCATGATCTCGATCAGGAGCGCTTCCTCTTCGCGCAGCATTGCGAGCTTCTCGGCCAGTTCCCGTTGCCGGCGGCGGTTCTCCTCCAGGTCCGAAGCGGCCTGTACGGCGTACCGCGATCGGAGCGTGGCGGCTGATTGGCTGGTCACGACCGGTCACTCCTCCGTGCTGGATGTTTGCCGCACATGTTACCTGCGCCTGGCAGAAGCAGAACGTCGGTGAATCGTCTGCCATGACAATCCTGGCAGAGCTCGCCGGTCCCGCGTGGAACGTCGCAGGCAGCGTCCTGACTTCAGGCCGACAGAGGCCAGTCGCAGCAGGGAGTGCCCAGACCCGGAGGTCTTACACCTCGAACCGGTTGTGGAGCCCGCCCAAAGCGCATACGTTTCTCCTGTGTGGTCATCCCGACCCTGGAACTGTGCCCGGCAAGGCACACGTGTGTGTCAGTCCGCGTCCCCCGTGTGGATTGCCGCACAGCCACACGATCCACCGCTGCAGACCCGACGGGCAGCGTGGCGGGAGGGGGCGCAGGGTCCGCTCCCTCCCCGCTCCGGTCCCCACCTGCGGCAAGACCCGCCACCGGTCTGGCAGTCGGGTTCGCCGAGACGGTGAGAGGAACGAACCCCGTGCACGTCTTGGTGCCTGACGATCCGGTGTTCCTGGCGAAGTTCCAGAGTCTGGAGGAACTCCTCCTGCGCTGCCTGTACCGGCTGCAGTTGGCGGACCCGGAGTGCGAGGAAGGACGCGTGGTCGCTGACGCCTACGACAGCTGGGTCAGGGTCTTGCTGAAGCTTCCCGCGTGGCCGCGGTGGCAGTCGGATGTGAGTCCACTGGGTGCCCCGCGGACCGAGTACACCCTGTACGGCCCGGGGGGCACCCAGCTGACGAGCTTGTACCCGGTGGAGCTGGACTCGGCCGACCTCGAGCAACTGACGCTGTGCCTGCGGGCCTTCCTGACGGCTGGTGCGGACCGCGGCTTCGAGCCCCGAGGGGCGCGCCGAGAATCCGAGCGGCGCGGACCGGAGCTGGTTCACGTCTTCCGGCGCGTCATGGGGGTCCTGCTGTTGCCCTGTCCGCCGGAGTTGATGCACACCCTGGGCCGCGTCCGTGAGGGCGCTCCCGCGGTGACCCTCAGTCTCAAGGAGGAGGTGCAGTACCGGCGGTACTGCACGACCGTGGTCCGCATCCTCAGTTTCGGCGACCGGTTCGCTTACCAGAACCACCTTGCCATGTATCCGTAACCTGAATAACCGTTCTGTGCGGTGACCTTCTGTCGGCAGGACCTGCCGAGGGGCACATGTCGATGGGCACCTGTGCACCGTGATCGTCGGGCATGCCGAAAGGGGGGCACGTGTGTGGTCATATCGGCGCCATCGCTTGGTCCTGACGGGCCGCCGATACCCCGTCAGGGTGATCCGACGCCCCGTAGCAGGGTGTCGACGACTAGGTCGGCTGCTGGGCCGGCTGCGAGGTCCGGGACTCGGCGGGCCACCAGGTGCATGAGCTCTGGGAGCAGGGCGGCGACCCAGCCCCGGGGGAGCCCGGAGCGGAACAGGCCCTCGTCTTCGGCGCGCTGGAGGAAGGCGTCGACCTCCGCGACGGAGGCGTCACGGCGTTTGCGGCTCCCCTCGTCGGCGAGCATGCGGGCGAGGTCAACCGGCCAGCTGCGGTTGACCTCGATGACGTTCTCCACGTAGCGGTGCAGGGCCACGGTGACGGGGGCCTCGCGCAGGCGGGCGTCGGCGATGGCCTGCTCGACGGCATCCAAGCGGGCCGTGTAGATCGCAGCGATGAGTTCCTCGCGCGACGGGAAGCGCCGGTAGATGGTCCGCCGGTCCACGCCCGCCTCGGCGGCGATGGCGGCGATGCTCGCGCCCGGGTCCGCGGCCAGCATACGTGCCCCCGTCGTCAGCACCGCTTCGATGTTCCGCGCAGCATCAGCTCTCATGCCGTGCAGTCTACCCGGGCCGTTGTGCAGATTGTGGCCATAACCACCTCTTTGCTGTAGCAGTTGACATCATCAACTGCATTAAGCATGTGGTGATAGGGCTGCGTGGACGTGAGGCCGCCGGTCGGTGCCACGGCGCGGCACAGCGCCAGAGCCAGCTTCACATGTGTCTGGACGCACCCAGTTGCACGTGTGTGCCTTTGAAGGCTTCTTCACATATGCCCATCTCGCGACACATGTTTTCCGATCCCGCGATGCGTCCGTCACCCGGGCGCCGAGGAGGGGTTCGGTACGGCGCGGTGCTGCGCATCCGCGGGTGTCCGGGGGCTGCCCGTACGCCGACGACCAGGCCCCCAACGGACCCGCACGGTCATGACTTATCCCGGCTCATGGTCGAGTGACCGATGCCCGGCCCAGAATCCCTGAGGCACAGTCATGGCTGACCAAGTCGCCTTGTGGAAGGGGCAACTGCCATGAACGGCGAACAGTCCGGTCCCAGGGGATGCCGGACGATGCCCGAGGACGAGCCCGTGCTGACACTGGCCCTCAAACGGCTGCTGGACGGCCACGCGTGGCAACCCCTTCTGGCGGAGTTTCGATTCGCCCCGGACACCCCCGCGATCGTGACCGTCACCCTCGAGCCGACCCCCGGGCAGGGTGTCACCTGGCGGATCAGCCGGGAACTGTTGTACCAAGGCCTCTTCGAGGAGAGCGGAGAAGGTTTCGTGCAGGCTTGGCCGGCGCCGGGCCGGGCAGGTGGGACCGTCCTGTTGCAGCTGGAGTCGGCGGAATCCAGCGCCCTCCTGGAACTGCCCGCGCCGAGGCTGGCGGAGTGGTTGGAACGCACCTACGAGATCGTGCCCGTCGAGGCGGAGGCCGACGGCCTGGACTGGGACGGATTCATCTCCGAGCTGCTGGGCGAGACGGGTCGGCCGACCGGGGGCTGACCACTGTCGAAGACCTGCGGTCATGGGGGACGGCGGTGCTGCGCATCTGCCAGTAGCTGGTCGAATTGGTGGCGCGATGCACTGAGCGCCGCATTCCCACCTCCGGCCTTCCCGCTGCGGTGGGAGGACCGGAGATGGCCGGCACGTGCTACGCGGAGGCCGAGCGGATGAATGCGCGCACTGCGTCCGAGAACGCGGCCGGCTGCTCCAGGTGGCCGAAGTGCCCGCTGTCGTTCAGCACCACCAAGCGGGACTGCGGGACGAGGGCGTGGAGGTCCCGCGCCCACCGCGGTCCGCAGATCACGTCGTACTGGCCGACCAGGACCAGGGTGGGGACCGTGAGTGAGGTGAGGCCGGCCCGGTCGTCCACGACGTCGGGTTTCCCGCTCTCGTCCAGCGGCGAGATGTAGGTGCAGGTCACCTGGGCGCGCAGGTCGCGGAACTCGCTCTCCCGGTCCCAGTAGCGAGCGAAGTAGACCGGCATCAGGGCGCGCAGTGCCGTGGTCGTCCCCTCGTCGTCGGTGACAGTTCCGACGGTCTGGAGCCCGGCCAGCGCCGCGGGGAGCTCCGCGCGGCCCTCGTTGCGGGCCGCGAACTCCTCGACCCTTGCCGCCGCTTCGGCCATGTGCTCCGGGCCCGTCACCGGCGCGCTCTCGTACAGCACCAGGCCTCGGAGCCGGTCGGCGTGGTGCAGCGCGAAGTGCTGGGCGACGAAGCCGCCGTGGGAGTGGCCCAGGAGGAACACGCGAGGCAGTGCCAGCAGGTCGAGAAGGCCGGCCAGACCGCGCGTGTACCGCTCTCGGGTGTAGCCGTCAGGGTGTGAGGGTAGGCGCTCCGAGCCGCCGGTGCCCAGTGGCTCCACGTACACCATGGTCAGGAACTCCTCGAGCGCGGGGGCCCGGAGATACTCCCAGCTGACGCCCGGTCCGCCGGGCACGGCCAGGCAGACCGGGCCCGAGCCGTACAGGTGGTACCGCTGGTTCAAACCCTCCACCAGGACGTCGTGGGTGCCGGGGGACAGCAGGTCGGTCGTCTCGCTCGTCATCAACGCTCTCCGTGTGAGTAGATACCTTTTCGAGCACATGTATCTCACATGTTGTCATGAGATACGTGTCGGCGAGGTGTGTCTCCGGATGGCGTCACATCTGGAGCGGATGAGGGACGCTCCCGTCATCCACAGAGTGCCAGTTGTACCTTTTCACGCGACACGCCTGTGAAGAATCAAGTTATAAGTGCTACAGTCAAGTGGCAGATGGACGAAGGCTGAAGGAGAGGGACATGATCACTTACGACCGGCTCTTCATCGGTGGCACCTGGACCGAGCCGAGCGACAGCGAACTGCTCGCCATCGTTTCCCCGCACGACGGGACGGTGATCGGCAAGGCGGCGCAGGGTCAGCCGGCGGACGTGGACCGTGCGGTGGCCGCGGCCCGTGCCTCGTTCGAGGAGGGCACCTGGCGCGAGACCCCGCCGTTGGAGCGGGTGGCGGTGCTCCGGCGCTTCAACGCGCTGCGCGAGGCGAACGCGGAGCGGATCGCCGAGCTGATCGCCGCCGAGAACGGCTCGGCGGGATGGTTCACCCGGGCCGGCCAGCAGGGCCTGACCCGCCAGGCCAACGCCTACCTGAAGGCCGCGGAGGAGTTCGGGTGGGAGCGGACGCTGGTTCCCTCGGACCCGGCCTCGCCGGTGCGCAGCGTGGTGCGCCGCGAAGCGGTCGGCGTGGTGGCCGCGGTGATCCCGTGGAACTCGCCCTTCTCCTCCGCCACGGCGAAGATCATTCCGGCGCTGCTCGCCGGCAACTCGGTGGTGCTCAAGGTCTCGCCGGAGAACTCGCTGAGCATGGGCTTCCTTGCTGAGCTGCTGGAGCAGGTGGGGCTGCCCGAGGGGGTGATCAGCGTCCTGCCCGCCGACCGCGAGACGAGCGAGTACCTGATCTCCCACCCCGAGGTCGACAAGATCGCCTTCACCGGCTCCACCCGGGCCGGCCGGCGAATCGCCTCGATCGCCGGGGAGCAGCTGAAGCGGGTCAGCCTCGAACTGGGCGGCAAGTCCGCCGCCGTCATCCTGCCCGGCGCCGACATCCACACGGCGGTTCAGGGCCTGAAGTTCTCCTCCCTGCTCAACAACGGCGAGTCCTGCATCGCCCAGACCCGCATCCTGGCCCCGCGCAGCCACTACGAGGAGATCGTCGCCGCGCTCAAGGAACTCGTCGAGTCCCTCAAAGTCGGCGACCCCAGTGACCCGGACACGTTCATCGGCCCGATGATCCGCCCCGACCAGCAGGAACGCGTCCGCCACTACATCGAGCTCGGCATCGAGGAGGGCGCCCGCCTGGTCACCGGCGGCCCCCAGGTCCCCGAAGGACTGGAGAGCGGCAACTACGTCACCCCGACCCTCTTCGCCGACGTGGACAACTCCATGACCATCGCTCAGGAGGAGATCTTCGGCCCGGTCCTGGTCGTCATTCCCTACGAGGACGAGGACGACGCCGTCCGCATCGCGAACGACTCCCAGTACGGTCTGTCGGGCGGCGTCTGGGCTTCCAGCGAGGAGCACGCGCTCGAGATCGCCCGCCGCATCCGCACCGGCACGGTGACGGTCAACGGCGCCTCCGTCGGCTTCAACGGCCCCTTCGGCGGCTTCAAGGCCAGCGGCATTGGACGCGAATACGGCGCGGTCGGCCTCGGCAGCTACACGGAGTACAAGACCATCACCCTCTGACCCGACGCCGAAGCTAGACTGACCGCCGACGGCGACGGAGGAGGGGCACGGCGCGCGGGCTGTCAGCGCGGACGGCAGCCGCGCCGTGGCACACCCCCGTCCCGCTCCGGTCCGCGGCCCGCCGCACAGCCGGGTCGGGGCCCAAGAGCACAAGGACGGCCTCCGGTGGACCTCGCTGACTCCCGAGTCGACTGCGCCCCTCTGGTGGGCAGGGGCCGGGACTTGGATCGTATCCATGCCATCCTGACCCGCGACAACGGCGCCCTGCTGGTGTCCGGGCAGCCCGGCATCGGCAAGTCCGCGGTCCTGGAGGCGGTGGCCGCCGCGACCGCCGCCGCAGGCACCCGCGTCCTGCGCTCCGCAGGCGTGGAGTTCGAGGCCGACATCAGCTACGCGGCGCTGAACCAGCTGGTCCTTCCGCTCCGCGACGCCTTCGACGGCCTCAGCCCCCACCACCGCGAGGCGCTCGATGTTGCCCTCGGGCTCGGAGCCGGCGCCCCTCCGGAGCGCTTCGTCGTCTGCAACGCCGCGCTCGCCCTGCTGAGGACGGCGGCGGTCGAGGCCCCGCTGCTCCTGATCGTCGACGACCTGCCGTGGGTCGACCGCGCGAGCGCCGCCGTCCTCGGATTCATCGCCCGGCGCATCGCCGGTGAACGCGTCCGGTTCCTCGGAGCCACCCGCACCGGTGCCGGCGGCTTCTTCGAGCACACCGCCCTGCCGACGTACGAACTCCCGTCCCTGGACCGCGAGGCGGCAGCCCGCCTGGTGGACACGCGGTTCCCCGACCTGGCCCGTCCGGTACGCCGGCGCCTGTTGGACACAGCCGAGGGCAATCCCCTGGCCCTGCTCGAACTCCCCAACGCGCTGCGCCAGGAGCAACGGCGCGCCCAGGAGGTCCTGCCCGTCGTCCTGCCGCTGGGCGAACGCCTCCAGTCACTGTTCCTCACCCGCGTCCGCGACCTGCCCGCGGCCGCACGGAACCTGCTGCTCCTGGCAGCCCTCGACGGTACCGGTGACCTCGGAGTGCTGGCCGCGGCAGCTCAGGAGCTCGACGCCGGCATCGACCTGGACGACCTGGGCCCCGCCGAGGACGACCAGCTCGTCCGTGTTGACGAGGGCACCCGCCGCCTGGTGTTCCGTCACCCGCTGGTCAGAGCAGCCGTTGTCGAGGCCGCCACCAGCAGCCGCCGTCGCGCCGCACACGGTGCCCTCGCCAGCGTCCTCGAAGACCGGCCGGTGCAACGCGCCTGGCACCTGGGGGAGGCCACCGTCCAACCCGACGAAGAGGTGGCCGCCCTGCTCGAGCACGCGGCCCGCCGCATCCTCGACCGCGGCGACGCCGTGGCAGCGATCGCCGCCCTCACCCGCGCCGCGGACCTCAGCCCGCTCGGCGCCGCCCGCGCCCGCCGCCTCGCAGAGGCCGCCTACGTGGGAGCCGAGGCCGTCGGAGCACTCAACAGCGCCTCGGCGTTGCTCGAGAACGTGTGGCGGGCCGACCCGGACCACGGGGTCTCGCTGCGTTCCGCAGGTGCCGCCGTCCAGCTCCTGCTGAACAGCGACGGCGACGTGGCCACGGCCCACCGCCTCCTGATCGGCGCCGTCGAGGAAGGAGACTCCGGCTACGACGCTGACGATCCGGCACTCGTCGACACCCTCCACTTCCTGATGCTGCTGTGCAGCTACAGCGGCAACGAGGAGCTGTGGGCGCCCTTCTACGCCGCCCTGTCCCGCCTGCGCCCGACCGACCCGCCACTGCTGCGCATCGGTGCCCAGACCTTCTCCGATCCCGTCCGCACCGACAGGGCGACGCTGCGCCGACTCGACGCGATCATCGACGGGGTCACGACGGACACCGACCTGGCCGAGATCGTCCGCATCGGGGCCGCGGCGATCTACCCGGACCGGCTCTCGGCGCTGCGCCCGGCGTCGTGGCGCGTGGTCCGGCGCGGTCGCGAAGGCGGGCCCGTGCGGCGCCACATCGGGGCCCTGCTGCACCTCTGCCTCGATGACTACCTCTGTGGCAGGTGGCAGGAGGCCCTGGAACTGTCCGACGAGGGCCTCGCCCTGTGTGCGGACTCCGGCTACACGATCTGCACGTGGTTCTTCCAGTTCACCAAGGGCTTGGTCGTCGCCTCCCGGGGCGACGTCGAGCAGGCGCACGCCCTGGCCGGAACCATGACCGACTGGGCAGTGCCGCGCGGGATGCGCATGACCGTGGACTGCGCGCGGCAGGTGCACGCCCTGGCCGACATGGCAGCAGGGGACTTCGACCGGGCCTTCGGCCACGCCGACGCCGTCAGCCCCGCGGGCACGCTCCGGCGCCGCGCCCCTCACGCGTTGTGGGTCGCCTTCGACCTGGTGGAATCGGCAGTGCGCACCGACCGCCGCGCAGAGGCGATAGCGCACGTACGCGCGCTGCGAGCGGCGGATGTCGCGGCGCTCTCCCCTCGGATCGCCCTCCTGGTCGCCGGTGCGGAGGCGCTCGTCGCCGAGGACGACCGTCATGCGGCCCGTCTCTTCGCACAGGCGGTGGCCGCGCCGGGGGTCGAGAAGTGGCCGTTCGACCTGGCCCGGATACGGCTGGCCCAAGGCGAGCAACTGCGCCGCGCCCGCGCCGTATCGGACGCGAAGGGCCCCTTGGCGGCAGCACTGCGTGCCTTCCAGAGCCTGGATGCCGTCCCTTGGGCGGAGCGCGCCCGCAAGGAACTGCGCGCCGCGGGCGGTCAAGTCGCGAGTCCCGGAGCCGGGCAGGCGGCCCCGCTCACGCCGCAGGAACGCGAGATCGCCGAACTCGCCGCAACCGGCCTGACGAACAAGCAGATCGCCGAACGCCTGTTCATCTCGCATCGGACGGTCGGCGCCCACCTGTACCAGATCTATCCCAAACTGGGCATCGCCTCCCGGGTGGCGCTGAGGGACGCGCTGCTCGCCCAGAGCGTGAACGAGCCGTCCGCCTGACCCGGTCGGCGTCACGCCCTCGGCGCGCGGGACGCCGTTCCTCGCTCTCTTCGTCGGGCGGCGTCCGGTCCTCCGGCGAGGAACGCGCTCGAGAGCCGGAACGGGTTCCTACGAAGGGCGGCGCCCCCAGCAAGAGACCATCACCCAGGCGGTATCGGTGAAGGCAGGGTCGTCCAGGTGGGCGACCGCCGCCGCGATCTGCTCGGCCGTCATGAGTCCGGTCTCGATGAGCGCGGGGGTGGCCTGCGTGAAGCACTGGCGCCAGAACGCGTCCTCTGTCTCATCCGTCCCGCACACGGCGACGCGTACGGTCATGCCGATGTCGGTGAGGCCCGCACGGGCCATGGCTGCGGGAATGCGGCGGGCCCAGGTGTGGTCGGTTCCCTGAGTCCGTGCCAGCAACTGCTGGCACGCCTCCAGCAGTTCGGCGAACTGCGGATAGGGGGAGGCCGCGGCCGGGAGATAGGTCGGGTCCTCGAGGACGATCCATCCTCCGGGCACGAGCCAGTCGGCCATCCGCTCGAGGACGCGCTCCGGATCGGGGATGTGGCTGAGCAAGGCCCGTGCGTGCACAAGGTTCTGAGTGCCAGCCGGGAAGTCGTCACGCATCACGTCGTGCCGCGTGACCGTCATATTGGCGGGCGTGGCGCGCTCGTTGAGGAACGCGACGTCGAGATCGGTGGCCGTCACGCGGCCGTCGGGGCAGCGGGCGCTGAGCCAGTGGGCGATCGAACCGGCCCCGGCCCCGGCCTCGACGCAATGCCAGCCCGCGGCGACACCGAGCCGTTCGAAGATGGTGATGGTGGTGGGATCGCTGAGCTCTTCCAGCAGACGCAGTCGTTCGCGTTCGCCTCCCTTGGCGTGGGCGAGGACACCGTCCTGGTAGACCGGGGCGCTCATCATGCACCGTCCAGATGTTGGGCCACTACGGGCGTGAAGTCCCCGATGCAGGTCAGCTCCAGGCGGCTGCCCATGGGGGGCTGGAAGTAGAGTACGGACCGGCCACCGGCCCCCTGGTTTTCATGGGGGTTGTGGCCACCGCCGTCCGGGCGCATGGCCAGTTGGCCGGTGAGCAGCGACCGCAGCTCGCTGAGCAAGCTCCTGCTCGGCGTGTCGACCATGAGAGCCGTGTGACGTTCCTGGTGGAGCCGGCGCTCACATTCGACGACATGCTTGGCGGCGACAGTCGGCGGCAGGCAGAACACTTCCACGCAGGCCGTGTCGTGGGCGAAGGCGCGGACGATGCTCACGTCGAGCAGCTCGTCGTCAAGGCCGTAGCGGTGTGCGAGACGCCGGCGTACGACAACGCTGGGCACTGCGGACGTCGTTCTCCACTGGCGCCCCAGGAGATGGGTGTGTACGTCGTCGACAGCGGCGGGGAACACGAGCGTGGCGACGTGGTCGACGCGGCAGTGCGCGGCGATGGCGTCGATGGCCGCCTGCTCCCCATCCGCACCAGCCGTCATACCGCGCAGCACACCGGGCACGTCGGCTTCGGCGGCCTGGCGTAGCAGCCGGTCCAGCTCAACCGCATCGGCAGGATCCAGGACGGTCACGGCTGCCTACCCGGATCGGTCATCGGGCTGTTCCACTCGCGCATCAGCGCGACCAGCCGGCCGCAGTAGCTGCGCTCCGCCTTCACATAGCGGCTGCCTCCAGCGCCGAACGACCACGCGACGGCATTCATCTCCTCCTCATCGTGCGAGGGAGCTCCGTTGAAGAACGCGGTCAGGCGGTCATTGAGGCGTGGGAACCGCCCGGCAGGCAGCCGGAGGGCATAGATACCGACGCGCTCGACCTGTCCGGTGGAGATGCGCAGCGTCACCGAGAACGTGTGCCCGTCCGGGGCCGTGAAGTCGACCATGTCCTTGAAGGTCGTCTCATCCGGTGCCGTGCTCCGGGACAGGGCGAGCAATCGCGCGGCCGCTTTCGGGCTGAGTCCTTCCTGCACGCGGAAGTACAGGTTCGCCGTGTCGTGCTGGTAGTCCACGGCTACGTGCCGCACCAACGTCAGGCCCAGCTCGCGGAAGCCGCCGTGATGCCGGCGGATCGTGTCCGGGACTCCGGGGGCGCCAAGGACCTCCTCGAGGGGCCGGATCCCACCCAGGTACACCCACGTCTTGGCCAGGCCCCGGACCGCGTCGAAGTCGCACAGCTGCGTCGACCCCTCGTACAGCGAGCTCCATGCCGAGATCAGACTGGCCGTCTGGTTGTGGGGGCCGAGAAGTCCGGTCTGCACCGCGAGGCTCACGGTGTCGACGGGAACGCGTTCGTAGAAGCGGTAGTTCAGCACACCGGCGGGTTTGTCGGTGGTGCGCCACAGGACGGCTCCGCGGTGGAAGCTCTCCTCGTACGCATCCAGCACCCGGCGTGTCATCGCCTCGGAGTAGTCGATGCCCAGCAGGACCGCGGTCGCCTCGATGTCCTTGAGGAACCGCGACGGAGAGAAATCGACAGCAGACCCCATCAGAGGGTTCCCCCGTTCGTCTGTATGGGAATGCAAGTGCGAATGGACCTGGGGTTCGTGAAAGCCAGGGGGCTGACCGCTGAACCGCGGAAGGCCGGGGATCACAACCGCGCCTCCAGCCGGTGCATGGATGAGCTCGACTTCGCACGGTTCAGGCCGAGGCACCCGGCCCCCAGATCGCCGGTCCTGCGGTGATCCAACCATCTCGGAGATCATTTCGCCAGGGGTGCCAACCCGATGTCAGCGGGCCGAGGCGAGTGGGGCGGGGTGTGTGACTGCACGGTTGTCGGGGCAGGCCGCCAGACCTGCCCCGACAACCGTGTGCGCCGGCCGCCTCAGCGGGTCGCCCGAGCCGCTTCCTCGATCACACCGGCCACGGTGGCCGGACGGGACACGGCGACCGAGTGCGAGGCCGCCACCTCGGTAACGTGAGCGTGGGCGCGCTGGGCCATGTAGAGCTGTGCGGCTTCCGGGATGTTCAGGTCCTCAGTGGTGACGACGTCCCAGCTCGGCTTCTCCTGCCAGGCAGCGACCTTTGCCGGCTCCTGCAGGGCGCTCTGGGCGATGGGACGCTGCGTGGCAGCCATGAGCGCCGCCTGGCCGGCGGGGACGTCAGCGGCGAACTGGTGGCGGAACGCGTCCGCCCGGATGTACAGGTCCGTCGTGCTGGTGCCGTCGGGGAGCTTGTAGGTGACCGGGTCCAGGGTGTTCCCGAGCGTGGAGCCGGGGAACTTGCCGGTCAGCTCCAGCGCCGTCTCCCCGGGCGCGGGCAGGAAGGCGGCCACGTACACCAGGGCCTTGACCTGCGGGTCGTTCGCGCCGGCCTCGCTGATGACCGAGCCCCCGTAGGAGTGGCCCACCAGGATCTTCGGGCCCGGGATGTGGTCGATCACGCTGCGCAGCGCGGCCGCGTCGGAGGCGGGCCCGCGCAGCGGGTTGGCAGGAGCCACCACCGGGTACCCGTCGGCACGCAGCCGCTTGATCACACCGTCCCAGCTGGAAGCGTCGGCGAACGCGCCGTGCTCCAGGACGATCGTCGGCTTGGCGCCGACCGCGATCGACGACGGAGTCGTCGCGCTCGCAATGCCGCCGAACACGACCGTGCCCAATGAGAGAGCGGTGGCCGCACTCCATACGGCCACCGTCGCGAGCCGGTGCTTCCGGGCGCTCTTGCCTTCTGCCATGGGACAAATCCTTTCTCGGATGAACAAGTGACAACGCCGACGCGCCATGCGGGTCCTGAGCTCCGCCCGAGCAGGCGGCAGGTCGTTCGGCGCCTTCACTCTCGCGTCACGGCCACCTACCGGGAATCCGTCAGATGACTGTCACCCTCGACTACGCATACGCCGATACATGTGCGTCCAGGCCTCCGACACACGTACGTCGTGAGCAGACCCCGGGCGGTGAAACGCCCCAGTCGAGCTGTGGTGCTGGGAAGCTCCGGGGAATGCCGGGCCCGTTGCCTGTTGCCCGCGACCACCCTCTTAAGTGATCCGAAGCGGTTGTTCATCGGATCCCGCCGTCAAGTGACTGATGCGCCAGTATGCGGTGGCAGAGCAGAGTTACGCCGGTAGTTCCGCCTCAACCGCCCGAGAAACAGCCGCCTGCAGGCCACACCGGATGACTGCGGATTCCGGCTACGGCTCGGTTGAATGTGACTGCTCTGGGTTCCCGTGCGAGGAGGAGACATGCTGGAATTTCTGGGGCTTGACAGGCAGGCTGAAGCCGTCTACCGCTGGATGCTCGCTCACCCGGCAACGACTTGTGCTGAACTCGTCACCCATCTCGGTGGGACCGAGGAAGACATCAATCTCGCCCTCGACCAGCTGAGCACCCTGGCGCTCGTCGGCCCGACCGGGTCCGGCCTCGTGCACGCCGTCAGGGCAGAGATCGGATTGAAGTGGTTAATGGACCGCAAGCAAGCGGACCTGGCCGCACTCCAGCAGCAGCTCGAGATATCGCGTGTTGCCGCCGCTCACCTGATCTCCGAGAGCACAGGCCTCACCCAGGACACAGGCCATCAGCATCTGGCGGCTGAACATCTGGTGGGCAAGGAGGCCATCCGCATACGCATTGCCGAACTGGCCGGACAGCTCACCCAAGAGTTCATGGGTTTGACTCTGGGCGAGTCTCACTGCTTCCGCGATCTGGAGGAGGTTCGGAGCGTCGACCGGCGGATGCTTGAGCGCGGCATCAGGATGCGCGCTGTGTGGCAGGACAGCATCCGGAACGACAGTCACGCGCTGGAGTACGCCGAGTGGTTCCAATCTCTTGGCGGCCAAGCTCGTACGGTTCCGACCCTCCCGATCCAGATGATCATCATGGACCGCGAGTACGTCGTCCTCCTGCCCATGAGCACAGCTGACTCCGAAGCCAGCGCAGTTGTCATCCACTGCCATGAAACTGCCGCCGCCCTGTGCACCGTGTTCGAGGCCGTCTGGAAGACGGCAACCGGACTGGGAGCTCTCCAACCGCTGGATCGCCACGGCCTGACGCCGCGCGAGGGGGAGTTCCTGAGGCTTCTCGTTCTGGGGCTCACCGATCAGGCGGTGGCGGCCCGACTCGGAGTCTCCCATCGCACCGCCCGCCGCATCGCGGCAGCCCTCATGGAGAAACTTTGCGCACGAAGCCGCTTCGAAGCCGGCTTCAAGGCAGCGGCACTCGGCTGGCTCCTCCCCGATGAGTGAACGAGAAGGCCGGGCGAGGGATGCTATGGAATCTCGACGACTGATCCCAGTTCTCATGCTGCGAGGCCGAGTTGGAATTGGGTGAGGTGGCTGCAGTGGCGGATCAGCGGATGCCGGTGTCTCATAGTGGTCTCACGCGCCCGGATGCCGAAACGCCCACACCAATCCCATGAAGGTCCGCCAGCGAACTGCCGGACCCTCATGAGGATCGAGGCTATCTTCCCCAATCAGACAAACGTCCAATCCCGCCAAAATTTGTGTAGTCAATGCCACCAAGGTACTGCTGTGAATCGCTGTAGCGATTACTGCCCAACCAATACGATTGGCCGGTATAGAAAGCCCAGCTCCGCATCGACTGGACGTTGTAGCTGATGTAGGACGGGAACGGCGTGTAGGTCCCAATCGGCCACTCGAAGCAGTCGCCAGTGTACCCGGGGCCACTGAAAACCTGCACGTAGCCGGCTATCCCGTAGTGGTAGCAGTTCCCGGAAGCACTGGCGCTGGGGGCGCCTGTGATCAGGCCACCCGTAGCCGCCAAGGCTGCCAAGGCAGTTACTGCGGCTTTGAGTCGTAGCCTCTTTATCATGTGGGGGTCTCCGCTCTCTTTGAATGCTGCCGGCAAAGGAAGTGGCACCACCACCTCCCGTGGCGGGCACTAGCCTCTCCGATTCACCCACTTCGGCGGAAGAGTTGATCCCTGGACTCAAGAGGCCTGGCTCAAAGAGGCCTCATCGGCGCTGCGGTGAAGGCGACGGACGGCGTCCCGTGGAGGGGTGTAGCAGGATCTCGGCCTCAGTCGGGGACGGCCGCTGCCTTGGCGCGGAGGACGTCGGCGGCGGAGTGGCCGAGGGCCGTGAGCAGGTCGGCGGCGCGGTGCAAGGCGGCGCGGGCCTCGGCGTGGTGGCCGAGGGCGAGGTGGGTGTCGGCCAGGTGTTCGAGGACCTCGGTCTGGTTGTACTCGTCGGCGGCGAAGCGGTAGCCGTCGAGGGCCTGCTCGTAGCATTCCAGGGCCTGCCGGTACCGGCCCAGGTTGTGGTGGGCGTAGCCGATGCTGTCCCAGGTCGCGGCCTCGCCGCGGCGGTTGCCGTTGGCCCGGAGGACGGGCAGGGCCTGCTCGCAGTGCCGGATCGCCTCCTCGTACTCGCCGAGAAGGGCGTGGTACCAGCCGACGGCGTTGAGTTCCCGGGCGATGTTGTTGTCGTTGTGCTCGTCGTGGCCGAGGGCCTGGAAGAGGGCGAGGGCCTCACGGGCGTGCTGGAGGGCTTCGCGGTGGCGGCCCTGGCGGCCGCGGACCCAGCCGATGCTGCGCTGGACGCTCGCCTGCAGCTCGGTCGGGAGGGCCGGCAACTCGCTGAGGAGCGGCAGGATCTGGGCGTCAGCGTGGGCGTGGTGGCCGCTCTGCGCGTAGACCCGGGCCAGACCGAGGCGGGCCAGGACGACTTCGTCGGACGGGCTGACGCGGGCGGGTGCGCCGAGGGCGATGCGCAGGATCTCGATCTCGTCCTGGGCCCAGCCCTGCTGGGAGGTGTAGAGGCGGCTGGTGAAGGCCACGTTCCAGATCCGGCGCAGCTGCTCCTCGTCGGCGACCGAGCGGAGCAGGGTGAGGATGGTGCGGTACTCGGCCCCGTACCAGGCCATGCCGGCCGCCCGGTCGTCGAAGGCGAGCACCACGGTGCCCGGCAGGGCCGGCCCCAGGGCGTAGTGTTCATGGCGGGTGGAGACCGCGTTGTTCGCGGCAGCCGCCGAGTGCGCGTAGTGGTCCAACAGGCGGCCGAGGGCGGCCGGGCGGTCGTCGACGGCTTCGGCAGGCAGATCGACGGCGTAGGCGCGCAACAGGTCGTGCAGGGCGTAGCGGTCGCAGGAGTGCTCGGTGAGCATGTTGGCCTCGCGCAGGTCCCGGGCCAGCGCCTGGGTCCGCTCGACGGACAGTCCGGCGGTGCTGGCGGCCGAGGCGAGCGAGATCTCCGGGCCGGGGTGGAGTGCGAGGAGGCGGAAGAGCCGGGCGGCGTCCGGGCTCAGCGCCTGGTAGGACCAGGCGAAGACGGAGCGCAGGTCGGTGTCCGGGCCGTCGTCGAGTCCGAGGGCGGCCAGCCGATCACCGTCCGGGGCGAGTTCGGCCGCGACGTCACTCAGCGTGAGGCCGGGGCTGAGGGCCACCCGGGCCGCGGCGATCGACAGCGCGAGGGGTAGGCCGCCGCAGGCCGCCAGGACGGCCTCGACCGCCGCGGGCTCGGCCGCGAGCCGGTCCGGGCCGAGGCGGGTGGCCAGCAGTTCGCGGGCCTGTGCCGGGGCCAGCCGGTCGACGGGCACGGCCAGGGCGCCGTCGCGCACGACGAGTGAGCTCATCCGGGTACGACTGGTGATGAGGACCAGGCAGCCGGGGGAGCCCGGGAGCAGCCAGCGCACCTGGTCGGCGTCGCGGGCGTTGTCCAGTACGAGCAGGAGACGCCGCCCGGCGACCGACGCGCGGAAGCGGGCGGCCCGCAGTGGCAGGTCCTCGCCGGTGTTCTCGGCGGGTTCGCCCAGTGCGACCAGCAGCATGGTCAGCGCCTCGGCCGGGTCCACGGGTGGGCTGCCGGGGTCGAAGCCACGCAGGTTCAGGTAGAGGCGCCCGTCGGGGAACCGCTCGGCCACCTGGTGCGCCCAGTACACGGCCAGCGCGGTCTTGCCGACGCCGCCCATGCCGGAGATGGCCGTGATCACCACCGTCGAGGCCGGGCCGGCGACCCGGCCCAGGGCGTTCGCCAACGCGTCGGTGAGGTGCGGGCGTTCGGTGAAGCCGGCGACGGGCAGCGGCAGGTTGTCGGGGCCGGTGGGGAGCGGTGGCACCGTCGGTACCGATGCGCGGGGCGCGGTGACGTCCGGTTCGCGCAGCGCCTCCTGCTGGGCTGCCCGGAGGGCGGCGGACGGGCCGACGCCGAGCTCCTCGGCGAGCCGCTGTCGGACCGCCTCGAAGAGGGACAGGGCCTCGGCCCGTCGGCCGACCGACGTGAGTCCGCGGACCATCGCGGCGTGCAGCGGCTCGTCGAAGGGCGCGCTCCGGGTGACCTCGTACACGGCGGCCAGCAGGGGTGCGGCGTCGCCGGCCTCGGTGGCGGCCGTCACCGCCTCCGTGGCGGCGGCTCTCCGGGCGCGTTCCAGGGCGGCGAAATGCGGCCGGACGAGTGCGGCCGGATCCAGTCCGGTCAGCAGGGGCCGCCGGACCAGCTCCGCCAGTTCGCGGCAGTGGGCGGGTGCGTCCGGGCCGCCGGCGCGGACGCGGGCCAGCAGATCGTCGAAGCGCGTGAGGTCGTTCTCGGCGGCGGCGGAGGTGTCGAGGCGGTAGCCGGACGGTGCGGAGTGCAGCCACGACCCGGCCGACCGCGGGGGCAGGTCGGGTTCCAGGAGCCGGCGCAGGTTGCCGACGTGGCGGTGCAGCTGGTTCACGGCGGTGGGCGGCGGGTCGTCGCCCCAGACGAGGTCGACCAGGTCGGATGTGGAGAGCACGCGGCCCTGGGCCACCAGCAGGGCCGCGAGCACGGTGTGGCGGTGCCGCGGCCCCACCTCCAGCGCCGTCTCGCCGCGCCGGACCCGGAGTCCCCCGAAGACCTGGAACCGCATTGCCGTCCGCCTCTGCCCGTCCATTGGATCGCGGTCGCCCGCCGACCTGGGTGACCCGCCGACCCGGGCAACCCGCCGATCACGGTAACCCGCAGGTCAAACCGCTACCAAAGTCGTCCGGCGTTGATGGTGGACACACGAGGGGAGGCGCGCAGGAGTGGTCAGGCGGCGGTGGCGAGGAGGGCGGCGAGCTGGGTGCGGGAGGTGACGTTCAGCTTGGGGAACACCCGGTGCAGGTGCCAGCCGACGGTGCGCGGGGAGAGCAGCAGTCGTTCGCCGATCTCCCGGTTGGTCATGCCGACGGCGGCCAGCTGGGCGATCGTCAGCTCCTGCGCGGAGAGCTGTTCGGTGAGGCGGCTGTCCAGCCGGCCCTGGTCGACCCCGGTGGCGCGCAGCTCGCGGCTGGTGATCTCCCGCCAGGCGGTCGCTCCCAGCACCTCGAAGGCGTGGCAGGCCTCGCGGAGCAGGGGCCGGGCCTGGCTCGGGCGGCGGGCGCGACGTAGCCACATGCCGTACGCGAGCTCGGCCCGGGCACGCGGCCACGGCCACTGCCGGGGAGTGATCCGCAGGGCGTGCTCGAAGTGCCGTTCGGCGTCGGGGCCCTCGGCGAGCAGCGCCCTGGCCTGGGCGAAGTTGACGGCGGTGGAGAGCGGGAGCCCCCGGCCGTCGCCGAATCCGGCGAGCACCTGTCGCGCGTCCTCGGCCTGGCCGGCCCGGACGGCGGCCTCGGCGAGGTAGCAGAGGGCGCGGCGCTGGATGGTGCGGTGGTGGGAGGGTGAGCCGGGTTCGAAGAGTGGGCGCAGAGTCTGGTAGGCGCTGCTGGGGTCGTCCGAGTCGAACAGGGCGACGCTACGGGCGAGACGCAGCGTCGCGAGCACCGCACCGACCTGGCGGCCGGCGGCGATGCGTTCGACGGTGGCGATTTCGGCGGCGGAGGCGGTGGGGTCGCCGCGGAAGGCGAGCAGCACGGCGCGGGTGGCGCGGGCCCGGATGGACCAGAGCTGGTGGCCGCCGGCTTCGGCGATGGCGAAGGTCTCCTCGTTCACGGCATGGGCGAGATCCCAGTCCCCGACGACGAGGGCGGCCTGCGCGTGCTGCGCCTGAACCTGAGCGAGCAGGCCGATGCGGCCGTCGGCCCGCAGTAGCCGGGCGGCGTGGGCGAGCAGGTCGCCGGCGCGGCCGGGTTCGCCCGCGGTCAGGGCGGCGGTGCCGAGCAGCCTGAGCCGTTCGGCGTCGGGGTGGGTCGTCGGGCCGCTGCCGATCAGGTCGGTGATCCGCTCCCTCGCCGCGTTCGGAGCGATCGCCGCCTGGGCGAGGAGCCAGCGCGGGTCGCCGTCGGCGTCGGCGAGCTCGGCGAGGCAGGTGGACACCGCCTGACGGGCCCGCGGGTCGGGGTCCGCCCAGGCGGCAGCCTCGACGGCGCCGACCAACACCTCCAGGGCGGCCTCGCGGCGGCCGGAGCGGGCCAGCCGGGACACCAGCCGGCAGCGCTCGCTCAGGGTCCGGCCGCCGCGCTCGGGCCGGGCGGTGAACCGGGTTCGCATCGTGTCGGCGAGGGCCTGTTGCTCCTCGTCGAGACCGAGCCGGCCGGCTCGGTCGAGCAGGTGTTCGGCGAGACCGGGTCGACCGAGCTCGAAGGCGGTCCGGGCGGCACGAATCAGTCGGCGGGCCCGGTCGGCCGGGCCGGGCGAGAGCCGGGCGGAGAGCTCCAGCCGACGCAGCGCCTGGACGGGCTCGCGGAGACGCTCCGCCTGGGCGGCGGAGGCTTCGAGAGGCCCGGCCACCTGCTCGTGCTGATGGATGGTGCCATGGGCGGCGTGCCAACTCGCCCGGTACGGATCGGCGGCGGTCCGGGCGAGGACGGTGTGCGCGGCGAGCAGTGCGGGTGCGGTCGCGTGGTGCTGGACGGCCGCGCGGGCCAGGACGGACCGGAATCGGATCTGCCCGTCCACGAGGCGCAACAGCCCGTGGGCGACGGCGGGCTCGAAGGCGTCGAGGCCGATCGGCCGTCCGGTCAGCTCCTGTGCGGGTACCAGGACGTCGGCGACCTGGTCGCCGAGCTGGACGGCGGCGAGCAGGACGACGGCACCGGTGTCGGGCGGAAGTTCGGCCAGGCCCGGCGCGACCGAGCGGCTCAGCCGTTCGGTCAGCGGAGGGAAGCGACGCAGCAGCTCCTCGCCGGGGGCCCCGGTGTCCCGCCAGGACAGCGGCAGTTCCCGAAGGGCCAGCGGGCTGCCGCCGGCGTCCTGGACGATCCGTCGGCGCAGGTCGGCGTCGTGAACGCCCGCCTGCCGGAGCAGCCGCTCGGCGTGGACCTCGTCGACGGGCGGCAGAACCAGCTCGGCGGCTCCGTCCAGGGCCTGCCCGCCGACCAGCAGCACCGCCGGTACGGCCGGCAGCTCGCGGGCGAGGGCGGACAGCACGCGCCGAGACGGTCCGTCGAGGTACCGCGCGTCGTCGACCGTCACCAGGACCGGCCGTGGGCTGCCGCCGAGCAGCCGGAACAGTTCGGCGGCGGACGCGGCGGAGGAGGTGAGAAAGGCGAAAGCGGGCGTGAAGGACGGGCGGACGGAGCGGAGCAGACGGTCGCGCAGCGCCCGCACCATCGCGCCGGAGCTGTCCGCGTCGGCGGCGAGCGCGGTGGTCTCGATCACCAGGAACCCGCGTCGCCGGGCCGAGTCCGCCGCCTCGCGCAGTGCGGTGCTGACCCCGGAGCCCGGGGCGCCGGTGACAGCCAGGGCCCCGCCTGCCGTCCGGGCCGACTCCAGGAGCCCGTCGATGGTCTTCCTCACCTGGTTCTCGTCCGCTGTCGTTCGCACGGTCACCTCCCGCTCTCTCGCTCGCCCGGGAAGCGTAGGCGATGGCCAGTGACTTCTGACTGACCGTCAGAAACCTGAGTTGCTGGAGAAGGCTCCTCGCCGGTCAGGAAGCCTCCGCGATCCCCGTGGTCCCCAGTTGGGCAACCCTCCAGTCACGCGGAGCGACCCCGTAGGCGGCGCGGAAGACCCGGCTGAAGTGCGCGGGGCTGACGAAGCCCCACCGCTGTGCCACCGAGGACACGGTCGCGACGGCGGCCGGCCGTCGGGCGAGTTCCCGTGCGCACATCTCCAGCCGCCGCCGCTGGATCCATCGGGCGACGGTGGTCTCCTCGCTCTGGAAGAGCTTGTGCAGGTAGCGCACCGACACGTGGTTGGCAGCCGCGATCTGCTCGGGGGAGAGTGCCGGGTCGCCCAGGTGCCGGATGGCGTAGTCCTTGATCCGCGCGATCATCGCCCGGGCGGAGGCCGGCGCCGACGGACGCAGGCTGCCGCTGCGCTCCTGGATGAGGAGGGCGAGCAGGTCGACCGCGGTCTCGGCGAGCCGACCGGCCGTGTACGGGTCGAGTTCGGCCGCTCCGTGGGCGAGCTTGTGGAGGTACGAGGTGACCAGCCCGACGGAGCCGGACCCGGGGGTGAACGGGGTGGCGACAACGGCTTGGAGATCGTCGTCGTGGACGTGCAGGGCGCTGCGCGGCAGGTGGTACGCCGTGAAGTCGTAGGGCACCGGCAGTTCCTTGGTGAAGGGGCGGCTGGAGTAGCACATGGTGAACTCGCCGGGGCCGACCACCGCCTCCTTCCCGTCCTGGGTGAGCCTGCCGTGGCCCTGAGTGGGCATGGCGATGGTGATCCAGCCCTCGCCGCCGGCCGCGATGGTCCGCCGGGTGCGGCTGGTCACCTGAGGTCCGGCCGTCACCCGGGTGATCTGGACGGTGCCCAGCCGGTCGCTGCTGAGGACGCCGGTGCCGGGCTTCGGTTCGAGGAGCCGGATCTCCATGGGGATGAAGGTCCGCGCAACGGCGTCGTGCCAGAACTCCGCACGCTCGGCGGGCGAGAGCAGTTCGGTGGAATACGTGATGGGCACAGGGCTCCCTTCGCCGTCGGCTGTGCCGGGGTTATCGGGTGCCAGCCTCGCGGTCCGGTCCGCGTCGCCGCTTCTGCCAAGTGACCGGAGGATCCCCCGAGCATGCGTGGATCCCCGGGGCGCGCCCCGGTCCATGGCGCGGCTTTCGTCCTCCCCGTGCGAGGCGGCGTGTTCCCGCCCCTGCGGGGATGCTGCCAGGAGGGCGAACGGGCCGCATCCGTCATGTGACCAGTCGCGCGGAAACGGCGCCTGGCAGGATGGCATCGACGCTGTGAGCAGGGCATCACGGCTGGCCCCGCTCCACAGGGCGGTCCGGGGCGGTCGAGGGACGGGACGAGGAGGACATGGACGTCGGCGCCGCGGAGGCACGTACGCGGGGCATCCGGGGCAGGGCCCGCGAACGGGAGCGGATCGGCAGACTGGTCGACGCCGCGGACGGCCCCGGCGCGAAGGTGCTCGTACTGACCGGTCAGCCGGGCGCCGGCAAGAGCACCCTGCTGGACCACGCCGCCGACGTGGCCGCGACACGGGGCCGGCGAGTACTCCGCGTACGTGGCTGCGAGGGCGAGCAAGGCCTCGACTTCGCGGGAGTGCACCAACTGCTGCGCCCCGTCCTCCACGGCGTCGACCGGCTGCCGACGCGGCAGCGCGACGCCCTACGGCACGCGTTCGGCATGGACGACGGCGACCGACCGCAGATCCCGGAACCGCTCGTGATCAGATCCGGCGTGCTCACCCTCCTCTCGGAGGCGGCGACTGAACGGCCCCTGCTCGTCGTCGTCGACGACGCCCAATGGCTGGACGTCGGCTCCCTGGACGTGTTGGCGTTCGTCGCCAGGCGTCTTGAGGGCGAACGGATGGCCTTGCTGCTCGCGGCACGGGACGAGGCGGTGCCCGCGCGTTTCGACCGCGACTTCCCCCATCTGCCGACCGGCCCCCTCGACCGGGCGGAGGCGGGCCTCCTCCTGGACGAGCAACCGCATCCGCCGCGCGGCAAGGCACGGGCCCAGATCATCGAACAGGCTGCCGGGAACCCGCTCGCACTCATCGAACTCGCTCGGGCGTTCGCCAAGGGACCGAGCCTCCGGAGGCCTGGTGCGATCGACGCCGTCCCCCTGACCACCCGGCTCGAGCGACTGTTCGCAGCCAACCTGCCCGACCTTCCGCCAGAGACCCGGCATGCGCTGCTCCTGGTGGCGGCCGCCGGCGCGGAGCGGTTCTCCGATGCCCTGCACGCCGTCCCGGGCCTGGACGATCCCGAGGTCTGGCGGCCCGCCGAGGAGGCAGGGCTCGTACGGGTCGAGAACGGCGACGTCCGACTGCGCCATCCGCTGATCCGCTTCGCGATCCACCAGGCCGCCTCCTTCGCCGACCGCCGTGAGGCCCATCTGGCACTCGCCGCCGTGCTCGCACACGACCCCGACCGTCGGGCCTGGCACCTCGCCGCGGCCGCGTTCGGCCCGGACGAGGAGGTCGCCGACGCCCTGGCGAAGAGTGCCGAGCGCTCGCGGCGCCGCGGCGGATACGCGGCCGCGGCCACTGCGCTGGAACGAGCGGCCGAACTCACCCCGGACGCGGAGCGCCGCGCCGGACGCCTGCTCGCCGCCGCCGAATCCGCCATGTTCGCCGGACACCCCCAGTGGGTCGGTGAGATCGCGGCCCGGGTAGGTACCCTGACCCACGATCCCGAGCTGCTGGCCGAGGCCTCCTTGTGTGCCGGTTGGTCGCTGTTCGTCACCCTCCGCCATGACGACGCGCTCGGATTCCTGCTGCCCGTGGCCGAATCCATGGCCACCGCGGCGCCCGTCCTGGCGCTGGACGCGCTGGGAACGGCGGCGACTCCGGCGTACAACTCCGGTGACCCCTTCCACCTCTCCGAGCTCCGGCGGATCGGCGCCCTGATCGCCCCGCAACCGGGCCGGGGCGACAGGCTGTGGGCGGAGGCGGTCTCCCGCCCCTTCACGGAGCGGGACAAGGCGCTGAAGCGCCTGACCGACGTGGTGGGCCCCCTGGGAGACGGCCCGGTCCCGGACGCCACCGCGCTCGGCGACCTCACCATGCTCGGCGCCGCCGCCTGGATCCTGGACGAGACCGACCTGTCCGTGCGTCTTCTCGGCCGGGCCATGGACCACTACCGCCCGGTCGCCACGGCCGGCGCCAACTGCACGCTCACCCATGCCCTCGCTCTCGCCCTGTTCGACGGTGGAGCATGGACGGCGGCCGGGGCCACAGCCGAAGAGGCGTTCTGCCTGGCCGCGGAAGCGGGGGCGGAGTACGTCGCCGTGGGGGCACCGATCATCCAGGCCACGCTGCGCGCCGTCCGCGGCGACCACACCGGCGCGCGGGAGCTGGCCGCCGAGGCCGTCCGCCGCGTCGATCTGCACAAGTCCCGCAGCCTGTACGTCCGTCACTGCCGCGCACTCGGCATGGCGGCGCTCGCGGAAGGCGACCACGGGACGGCTTACGAGCACCTCCGCCGCGTCTTCACACAGGACTCCCCTCCCGTCCCCGTGCACCACCACGCGTCGCCCTACCACCTCGCCGACCTCGCCGCGGCAGCCGTGCGTGTCGGCCGGGCCGACGACGCCCGCGCCGTGCTCCGAGCCGTCGAGGACCTCCTGGGCGCGCCCCGCTCCAGCCGCCTGGACGCGATCGTGCACCGCGCCACGGCCCTGCTGAGCCGGCCCGACGATGCCGAGTCGCACTTCCTTGCGGCGCTCGCCGACCCCGCGGGCGCGCGTTGGCCCTTCGAACGCGCCCTCGCCCAGCTGGACTTCGCCGAGTGGCTGCGACGTCGCCGACGGGCCGCGGAGGCACGTCCCCTGCTGGCCGCCGCCCTGGAGGTCTTCGAACGGCTCGACGCCCGCCCGTGGATCGAGCGCGCCACCGCCGAACTCCGTGCAGCGGGTGTGGCCGTGGCGGACTCCATTGCCTCGGAGGCCATGGCCGGCCTGACGCCGCAGGAGCTGCAGATCGCCCAACTGGCTGCGGAAGGAATGACGAATCGGGACATAGGCGCTCGGCTCTATCTGTCCCCTCGCACCATCGGCTTCCACCTGCACAAGATCTTCCCGAAGCTCGGCATCACGAGACGCGCCCAACTGCGGGACGCCCTCGGCCTCTGACCTCGAACCGGGCGGGCCGACGGTCAGCCGGCCGCTGCACCGCAGGTGGCGGCAGCGGGACCCTCAGCCGGTGTGGCTGGGCAGTTCGGCGTCCCAGTCGATCGCGTCGGCTTCGGTGCCCGGAGGAACGAGGGCGAAGGTCTCCCGGCGGAGCCAGCGGCGCACCTGGCGGGGCGGGAGGTCGATCAGGACGACCTCGTCGCGGTTGCGGAGCATGACGCGCAGGGACTCCCGGCCGTGGCAGGTGCAGGGGGGCCAGATCCGGACGTCGCCATGGCCGGCCGGCCGCTGCAGTCCCTCCCAGAGGAGGTCGCGGGAGAAGTGCCAGACTCCCGCCTCGGCGGCCTGCCCGAGGAACTCGAGCGCGACGGCGAGCGGGTCGTCGCTGCGGTAGCCCAGACGCACGGGGACGTCGAGGGACACGTGCTCGCCCAGGACGATTCGGGCGTCGAGGAGGATCTCGGTGCCGGCGGCCTCCGGGCGGGGCTGGGAGGAGCTGGGCAGCGGCTGATGG